>NZ_JBAVDI010000072.1:0-66328 GCF_049587115.1 Aeromicrobium sp. | reverse complement strand
GACCTGATCACCGGGTTGCGTGCAGATGGCTACACATTCGACACCATCACCGATTCCGTCGGGCTTCCGTCGCCGTGGCAGCGAGCCACGACCGGCGAGCGCGTCGGGGGGTGGATCACGATGGGTGTCGTGCGGCTCTCCGGCGTGATAGCCGACGGACTGAGGATCGCATTCCTCGGCCTGGCCGTCCTTGCCGTGCTTCGTACCGCGCTCCTCGTGATGTTTGCCCGACGACACGACATGACTACACGTCGACGTTCGCCCGACACAGCGCACCACCTACCATCGGTCACTGTCGTTGTCCCCGCCTACAACGAGGAGCTGGGAATCGCCTCGGCGGTCAGGTCGCTCGCAGCCAGCGACTACCCGGACCTCGAGATCATCGTGGTTGACGACGGGTCTACCGACGCCACAGCGTCAGTCGTCGACAATCTTGAAATGCCCGGAGTTCGACTCATCCGGCAGGCAAACGGCGGGAAACCAACCGCGCTCAACACCGGCATCGCGGCCGCGCGCGGCGAGATCTTGGTGTTGGTCGACGGTGACACTGTCTTCGAGCCAGACGCGATGCGCGCGCTGGTGGCGCCGCTATCGGACCCGGCAGTCGGCGCAGTTTCCGGTAACACCAAAGTCGGCAACCGACGCGGCCTGTTGGGGAGCTGGCAACACATCGAGTACGTCATCGGATTCAACCTCGACCGACGTATGTTCGACGTCCTTCAATGCATGCCGACGGTGCCGGGGGCCATCGGCGCGTTCCGACGCGAAACCCTCGACGCCGTCGGTGGTGTCAGTAGTGACACCTTGGCCGAGGACACCGATCTGACGATGGCCATCTGCCGTGGGGGCTGGCGGGTCGTCTATGCGCCCGACGCCCGCGCGTGGACCGAGGCCCCCAGCACGCTCGGCCAGCTCTGGCGGCAGCGATACCGCTGGTGCTACGGCACGATGCAGTCGATGTGGAAGCACCGGCACGCGGCGGTGGAGAGCGGCGCTTCAGGCAAGCTCGGGCGCCGGGGTCTGCCTTATCTCCTCGCGTTCCAGGTTGTCCTACCCCTGCTCGCACCTGCGATCGACGTCGCTGCGATCTATGCGCTCGCCTTCGGTTCGTCGATGCAGATCGTCTGGGTCTGGCTTGCATTCCTTGCGATGCAGTACCTCAGCGCCGCCTACGCCTTCGTCCTTGACGGGGAGAAGCTGGCTCCGCTTTGGACGCTCGTCCTGCAGCAGCTGGTCTACCGCCAGATGATGTACCTCGTGGTCATCCAGTCGGTTGCCAGCGCGGTGTACGGCATCCGACTCAAATGGCAGAAGCTCCGGCGGACCGGCGACATGGAAGCCGCACCTGTCGGGGTGGCGTCCTAGCCGCGTACGAGCGCCAGAAGGGATTCGGCGTACTTGTCGAGCTTGGCCGGTCCGATCCCGGGCACCCGAGCCAGTGCGTCCGGGTCGGACGGCTTGGTCTCGGCGATCGACTGCAACGTCGCATCGGTGAAGATCACGTAGGCAGGCTTGCCCTGCTCGGTGGCCTGCTCCGTGCGCCAGGCCCGCAACAGCTCGTAGAGATCCTCGTCGTAGGTGGCCGGACAGTCCTCGCAGCGGCCGCGCTTGCGATCTGCAACGGCGAGCACGGTGTTGCAGACCCGGCACTTGGCGACCTTGCGCTCCCGCGGCTGCCGGGCGGTCTGGCGGGCGGCGTGGTCGGCTGGCAGCAGCGAGTCGAGGAACCGCGTCGGCCGACGACTGCCCCGGCCGCCACGGTTGCGGGTCACAGCCCACGAGATCATCAAGTCGTGTCGAGCGCGAGTCAGACCGACGTAGAACAGTCGGCGCTCTTCGTCGACCGCCTCGGGGGTGTCGGCGTGGACGCTGGGCATCATGCCTTCGTGCATCCCGACGCAGAAGACCGCGTCCCACTCCAGGCCCTTGGCCGAGTGCAGCGTCGCGAGCGTGACACCGTCGGCCGCCGGTGCGTGGGCCTGATCAGCCCGCCGGTCCAGGTCCGCGACCAGCGCGGTGAGATCGGCAGCATCATCGGAACCGGCCAGCTCGGCAGCCATCGAGACGATCGCGTGCAGGGACTCCCACCGGTCCCGGACCGCCCCAGCGCCGGTCGGCGGCTCGTCGGTGTGACCCATCGCGGACAGGATCGCTCGCACCTCCTCGATCAGCTGACCGCCGCCTTCACCACCACGCGCGGCGCCGCGGAGCAACGCGACCGCCTGGCGCACCTCAGCGCGGCGAAAGAAGCCCTCGACGCCCCGCAGGACGTAAGGAACCCCGTGCTCGCCCAGGGCCTCCTCGAAAGCCTCCGACTGGGCGTTGATGCGGAACAGGATCGCCATCTCCTTGTAGGAGACGCCGCGGCGATGCAGCAGCGCGATCTCGCTCGCGACGGCGCTGGCCTCGGCCTGCTCGTCGGGAAAACCAATGTAGGTGACCGGGTCGCCCGGCTCCTGCTGGGACTGCAGGCGCACGCCGTCGGCGCCATCGACGCGGCTGAAGACCGCATTGGCTGCCGCCACGATCTGTGGGGTCGAGCGGTAGTTGCGGGCCAGCTCGATGCGCTGGGCACCCTCGTGGCGCCGCGCGAACGAGGTGAGGATCTGCGGGGAGGCTCCGGCGAACGAGTAGATCGTCTGGCGCGGATCGCCAACGACGCAGATGTCGCTGCGCCCACCAAGCCAAAGCTCGAGCAGGGTTGACTGCAGGGGGTTGACGTCCTGGAACTCGTCGACCACGAACCAGCGATACTGCTGGCGCACCTGGGCGGCGATGCGCTCGTCATCGGCGAGGATCGCCGCCGTGATGAGCAGGATGTCCTCCATGTCGATGCGGCCCCGGTCGCGCTTGACGTCCTCGTAGGCCGTCATCACCGTGGCGACGGTCGCATGATCGAGATCGGCGACCTCACGCCGCGCCGGCCCGGCGGCATCGACGTACGCCGACGGGCGGATGTTGGAGACCTTGGCCCACTCGATCTCCGAGGACAGATCGCGCAGCAGCGGAGTGTCGGTGCGGATGCCGAGCCTCTTGGCCGCCTCGGCGACCAGTCCGAACTTCGAGGACGTCACCTCGGGGAACTCTCCGCCGTACACCTGCGGCCAGAAGTAGCGAGCCTGTCGCAGGGCGGCGGAGTGGAAGGTGCGGGCCTGAACGCCGTCTGCGCCGAGCTGTCGCAGCCGGGTCCGCATCTCGCCCGCAGCGCGTGTGGTGAAGGTGACCGCCAGCACCTCCGTCGGCTTGTAGACCCCCGTCGCGACCCCGTACGCCATGCGGTGGGTGATCGCCCGGGTCTTGCCGGTGCCGGCCCCCGCCACGACACTGACCGGTCCGCGCAACGCCTGAGCCACCTCACGCTGCTCGGGATCGAGTCCCGTCAACAGGTCGTCGGCGTCGGCCACACGGGCTCCTCAGGGTCGTCGTGGAATGGGAACAGCGGTGCTGGTGTTGAGATGACCAACACTAGTCGTCGAAGGAGACACTCAATGTCGGGCACGTTCACGATGTACTCCACCCCGTGGTGTGGCTACTGCCACCGTCTGAAGGGGCAGCTCAAGCGGGAGGGCATCTCATTCGACGAGGTGGACATCGAGCAGGTGCCCGATGGCGCCTTCCTAGTCGAACAGGCCAACGGCGGCAACCAGACTGTCCCCACGCTCATCTTCGCCGACGGCACAGCGCTGACCAACCCGTCACTGGCGCAGATCAAGACCCAGCTCGCCTCCTAACCCCCCCCCCGCCCCGCCCCGCTGACGGGTCACTTTTTGTGTGTTGACGGGTCAGCTACTGTCCCGCTGGCACGCAATTTGTGACCCGTGACTGGACGGAAAGTGACCCCTCAGCAGAGGTGTGTTCGTGGGGGGTTAGGCCCACATGCCGTGGATGGTTCCGCCGTGCCAGGTCTGCAGGAGCCAACGGGAGATCGAGACGTTGGGCGGCAGGAGGAGCTGAGAGGACGACGTCATCTCGGTGACCTCGTCGCGAGTGAACCAACGCGCCTCGGCAATCTCGTACGTGTCGACCGTGATGTCAGTCGTCAGCGCCTGGCCGAAGAAGCCCAGCATCAGGCTGGACGGGAACGGCCAGGGCTGGCTGCCCGCGTAGGTCACGTCGCCGACCGCGACCCCCACCTCCTCCATGACCTCACGGCGCACCGCGTCGTCAAGCGACTCCCCCGGCTCGACGAAGCCCGCGAGAGTCGAGAACCGGCCCTCGGGCCACGCCGGCTGACGGCCAAGCAGAGCGCGGTCTTCACCATCAGTGATCAGCATGATGACAGCGGGATCGGTGCGCGGGAAATGGTGTGCGCCGCAGCTCGGGCACACTCGCACGTGGCCCGCATCAGCGATGTCAGTTGGTTCCCCGCACGTGGCGCAGAACCGGTGTCTCTCGTGCCAGCGCGCGATTCCGACCGCATGCACCCCCAGCGAGGCTTCCCCCGCCGCGATGGTCGGTCCGAGCAGCCGCAGGCTGACCGGCTCGAGGTCGCGGGCGACCCGATCGACGATCACCGCGGCGTGACCCACACCGTCCCGGATACCGAGGAAGATCCATTCGCCTTCGGGCGCCTGATCCATCGTGATCCATCGGATGGCCTGCCCGTCGATCGTGGCGACGTGCTCGCCGCCGATGACCATGACGCGCACGTCGGGGTCCCGCCGCCAGGCATCGTCCCCGCGTAGATGCGCAGCGCGATCGTGCTGGGTCCGGTTGAAGGCGTAGTCCACACCACTACGCTAGTCCGAGCCTCCGCTCGAGCTCGGCGCGGCCGGGAAGATCGTCGTAGCGTTGCACCTCACCCAGACGTACGTAGTAGAAAACGCCGGTGACACGCGCCGGGTCGATGCCCTGGTGCTCCGCCCACGCGAGCCGGTAGATCGCCAGCTGCAGCGGATCGGCAGTGGCGTGCTGGTTGGTCTTCCAGTCGACGACCTCATACCCCGTCGAACCGTCCGGCAGACGTGTCTCGAACACCGCATCGATACGCCCGATGACCTGTTGGCCGCCAAGCAGCACCGAAAACGGTGCCTCGATCGCCGAGGCTGCCGCGTCGGCGTAGGGCCCCGACAAGAACCGCTGGACGACATCGGCCAGCTCTGCATCGGTCGCGAGTCCGGAGTCGGCTCGGCCCGGGAGCTCGGATGGGTCGAGCAATGGCTGCTGGCCGAAATGCGTCTCGACCCAGGCGTGGAACCGGGTGCCGAGCCGTGCGGCGGCAGAGGGCTGACGAGGCAATGGCCGGACGAGGGAACGTGCGAACTCCTGCGGGTCGTCCAGGAGCGCCATCGTCGCGGTCGCCGACAACGACGCGGGAACGCTCACCTCCACGGGCCCGTCCGCGCTGGATTCTCGAGCCCGCAATGCCTGCAGCTCGCGGTCGATCGACGCGAGCCGCTCGGACTCGTCGCGTGGGGCGACGGTGGACGCGAGATCCGTGGTGTGGTGTCGGACCAGCTCAGCGGCCCGTTCGCGGCGCGGCATGACGGCCCGGGCGGGCGGCCAGCTCGTCGAGCTGACCTGCAGCTCGGGATTGAGATCGTCGGGCGCAGGCTCGGCCGACCAGCGGTTGACGGGTCGTGACTGGGCACGACAGCTCTCGGCCGCCGCCTCCAGGTAGTCAGAGACTGGGCGCGGGGTCTTCTGGGAGCGACCCCACCGGTGGCCGCTCACGTGCAACGCCGAGCGCGCCCGGGTGAAGGCCACGTAGGCGAGCCGGACCTCCTCAGAAAGTGCCTCCTCGACGTAATCGCTGGTCAGGGCGGTCAGGCCCTTGCTGCTCCACTCGGCGAGTCGCGGGAGCACGTCAGCGTCCCCGCGCAGCGGATAAGGGAAGCCCTTGGCGTTGGAGGTCCAGCGGTCGCGTCCCTGCGAGCTCGGGAAAGACCCACCGACGACGTACGGGACGAAAACCCGGTCCCACTCCAGGCCCTTGGCGGTGTGGATCGTCAAGATCTGGACTGCGCCGTCTCGGGCCCGGTCGGGCACCTCCAGTCCGTTGCCGAACTCTTCCTCGGCGCGCAGGTAGGCCACGAAACCCGGCAACGTGTCGACATCGCCCACGGTCGAGAACCCCGCCGCGACGTCGACCAGCGAGGCAAGGTCGGCCGCTGCGCCGGTTCCGAGCAGGGCGGTCTCGACGTCGAGGTCGAGTCGACGGACGGCAAGCTGGACGACGTCGGAGACTGCGCCGCCCAAGCCGCGACGCACGGACCTCACGATCTCAGCCACCTCGGCGAACCGTTCGCGCGCGGCAGCCGAGTAGGGCAGCTCACCGGGATCATCGAGTGCGTCCGAAAGCGACACGATCTCGGTCGGGTCCGACCCGCTGACCGCGTCGCTCAGGCGCCCATCCAGCGAATCGTGGCCGGGGGCGGACAGCCCGCGAGCGAGCGACGAAGCGCGGCGTCCGAGAAGTGCGAGGTCCCGTGCACCGATGCGCCACCTGACCCCCGTCAGCAGACGCAGCAGCGCCGCGTTCGCGGTCGCGTCGGAAACGACCTCCAACAGGCTCACGACGTCACTGACGTGCGGGAGCGTCAGCAACCCCGCAAGGCCGACGACCTCGGCATCGACGCCCCGCCCTCGCAATTCGGCCGTCAGCGCAGGCATCTCACTGCGTGTGCGCACCAAGATTGCCACCGACTCCCCCGGACCGCGCTCCCGGGCTGCCACGACATCGTCGACGAGTGCCGCGGACTCGCCACTGATGGTGTCGAACAGCGCAGCGGTGATCTCGGCCGGGCGCTCGGGCTCTCGTTCTGGGGCGACCAGTGGCGCGAGCTCGGGGTGCGCGTCGTAGTAGGGAGCCGCGGCGCGATTGGCAACGTCAAGGATGTCGGGGTGACAGCGCCGGCTGGTCCGCAGCCCGTACGTCACGCCGGAGGAACCGTCACGCGCCGGGAAGTGCTCGTGGAAGCGCGCGATGTTGTCGGCCGACGCGCCACGCCAGCCGTAGATCGCCTGGGCCGGATCTCCGACCGCGGTGATCGGGTGCCCGGCTGCGAACAGCCCCTGCAGCATCAGTCGTTGGGCCACGGAGGTGTCCTGGTATTCGTCGAGCATCACGGCCTCGAACCTCTCACGCATCATCTCGCCGACCTCAGGTCGCTCGATCGCGAGTCGCGCACCACCGGCCATCTGGTCGGAGAAGTCCATGACCCCCGCGAAACGCTTGTCGTCGCGATACGCCTCGACGAGCCGACTGAGGTCGGTGCGCTCCAAGGCGGCTGCCCTGGCCTTGAGCAAGGGCTTGACCGGGGAGTCCATCGCGTCGATCGTCGCCACCACCTCGGAGTCGTGCTCGCGGAGCCGCTGGGGAGAGACGAGATGCTCCGACAGCGCGCCGTCGAGCGCCAGCACCCGCACGATCGTCTCGGCGAGCTGGACGCCGATGTGTGGCAACGGTTCGCGGTAGCGGCGGATGACCCGCGCGGCGCGCTGGAACCGGGTGGCGTCGGACGTCAGCTGCAGGTCGGTCTCCAGACCCAGACGGAGCCCGTGCTCGGCTATGAGTGTGCCGGCAAACGCGTTGTACGTGCCGACCGTGGGCTCGCCGCGCGCGTCGAGCAGATCGAGCACCGTCGGGGTGTCGGCCATCGTCAGCAGGTCGTCGCGCACCTTGCGACCGAGCTCGGCCGCTGCCTTTCGAGTGAAGGTCAGGCCCAGGATCGACCCGGGCGCCACCCCCTCGTGACCCACGAGCCACACGACCCGGGCCGCCATGACCGTGGTCTTGCCGGACCCCGCACCAGCGACGATCACGCCGGGCCGGTCCCACGGGGCGGTGATTGCTGTGATCTGCTCCTGGCTGAACGCGATGCCGAGCACCTCGCACAGGTGGGTCACGTCGTGGATCAGGCGGGTCATCGATCGTCCTCGGTCACGGTGGGCTGCCCGTCCTGCGCAGGGCACGAGCGTCGGAAGGTGCACACCGAGCACCGGTCGTTGGGCGTCGCGGCGAACTGCTCGGCACGCAGCGTGCGGGTCGAGCGGGCCAGCAGGTCGTAGGCGAAGAATGGTGCATCGGGATCGGGCGACGACTGACGCTGGACGATCGGGAGCCCAGGGGTCTTGGCCAGCTCCTGGCGCAGGTGCACCAGCTCGGCACCGCCGCTGACGTCGTGATCGGGGATCGCTCCGTGCGCGACGGCGAGCTGGTAGGTGCCAAGCTGTGCGTGCTCCTGGAGGTCGGCAACCGACGGCTTGCCCTTGCCGGTCTTGAAGTCGACGACGTGCACCCGGCCCGCTCCGTCAACCTCGACGCGGTCCATCGAGCCGCGCAGACGAACGACGTCGTCGCCGACCGGGATCTCCACGACGAACTCGACCTCGGCACCCACAGCCGCGCGCTCCCCACGATCACGGTGCCACCGAACGAGCCTGCGCACCGCGGCGTCGGCCTCGGCCCGCTCACGCACAGCGATCCACGTCGTGTCGAAGTCGAGCTGGTGCCACACCGCATCCAGATGACCGACCAGGGTCTCGGCATCGATCGACGGGTCGTCGACGAGCTCGGCCGCGAGGACGTGCACCGCGAGACCGAATCCCTGGGCCGTGGAAGAGCCACTCTCACCCTTCGCCTCCCGAGACAGAAACCACCGAAGCGCACACGACGTCAGGCCGTCGACAGCCGTTCCTGAGAGGGCGAGCGGCTCGTCGAGCGGGCGGACCGGCTCGTCCGACTGGGTGATCTCCGCGAGTCCCCACCAGTGGTCGGGTGAGGCGACGCGGACCCCCTCGCCCGCGAGCACCGCCAACCGGCGCGCTGCTCCGTCACGCTCCTCGCCGGATTCGCCCTCCTCGGCAATGAGCCGCAGCTCGGTCACCGCCCCGCGCAGCGTGGCGCCCCGGCGTGGTCGAGGCAACGGGACGGGCGAGGCCGCAGTGGTCGCGAAGCCCGTGAGCTGCTGGTGGAAGCGCGAGGGCTGGTCGCCATCACTCGCGGCGCTGGCCACAGCGGTCACGACGAGGCGGCAGCGAGCCCGGGTCGCCGCGACGTAGAACAGCCGGCGTTCTTCGGCGAGCAGTGCGCCGAATGTCGGCGGTCGCCCGTCGCCGCGAGGGTCGAGTCGCTCTGAGCGCAGCAGGCTGTGGGGTGGACGGATCGCCGGCCACACGCCGTCCTGGACGCCCGCGACGACAACGAGGTCCCACTCCAGACCTTTCGAGCGGTGCGCCGTCATCAGCCGGACCGCACGGCCCCGGATGCCACGCTCGGCCAGGGTGTCCGACGGGATCTGCTGGGCTTGGATCGCGTCGAGGTAGGTGCCGATCTCGGCGCGGCCTCCGCGCTCCTCGGCGCGAGCGGCGTCGTCGAACAACGCCACTGCCGCATCAAGGTCGCGGTGGGCTTCGGCATCGCCCCTCTCGGCTGCCGCGACCAGCCGGCGTGGCCAACTCGTGCCGTCCCAGAGCGACCACAGGACGTGCTCTGCGGGCGCGTGGGCGAGCACCAGATCGGCAGTGGAGCGGAGCAACCGGGCGATGCGCTGAACCCGACTGACGAGACCACCATGTGGACCGTGCGGCTCGATCGCGAAGAGCAGGGCGGGCTCGACGAGACACTGCGCCAGCAGCTCTCGAGAGTCGACCAGCTCGCCGGAGTCGTCGGCGTGGCGACGGCGCAGCAACCGCGCCAGGACCCGCATTTCGGACGGATCAAGACGACCCAGCGGGCCGATCAGGAGGGTCTCGGCCTGCTCCGGCACCAAGGCACGCTGCTCGGCGACCGCCTGGGCGCAGGCTGCGGCGTGGAACAACGCCCGGACCGCGGCCTGGCGGGCAAGTGGAATCTCATCACCGGCGACCTCGACGGGCACGCCGGCCTCGCGCAGCGCCCGCTCGATCGGAGCGATCGAGGCGACGCCACGGACCAGGACCGCCATCTGGTCGTATGCCACCTCGTCATCGAGGTGCGCCCGCGCCAGCAGCAGAGCGATGTGCTCGGCCTCCGAGCGCGTGTCGGTGAATGTCGGCGTCTCGATCCGACCGGTCGTCGACGCCGGCAGTGGGTGACGGAACGCATTGAACTCCTCGACGTCCATCCCCCCCGAAATACCCATCGGTCGGACGATTTCGCGCGACGCGGCGAGCAGCTCGGGACCCAGCCGGCGGCAGTGCTGCAGGGACAACGTGCTTGCCGGCCGAAGTCCAGTGCCGAAGTGGTCGGCGAATGCCCACACGCCGTGAATGTCAGCCCCTCGGAAGGCGTAGATGGACTGGTCAGGGTCGCCGAACGCGACGAGCTCGGTGTGCGGCCCGACCAGCGTGCGCAGCAGATTGACCTGGGCGGGGTCGGTGTCCTGGTATTCGTCGACGACGAGCAGGCGCGGCTGCCGGTGGGCCAGGTCGTCGCCCTGAGCGGCCTCGACGAGCACGCCGAGCGCATCGTCGACGAGCCCGGAGTAGTCAGCCTCGCGGGCCAGGGACAGCACCTGGTCGTACTCCGACCACAGGGTCGCCAGGCTGCTCCACACCGGTTCGTCACGAGAGGTGGCCAGCAGCCGCAACGACTCGGGCTCCAGACCCAGCGCCCTCGCCTTGGACATGAAGTCAGCGATCTCGCGGGCGATGCCGCGCGTGCGCAGGGCGGGCGCGAGCTCGTCGGGCCACGCGATCCGGCCCATCTCGGTGGCACCCAACAGGATCTCGGCAACTCGCCACTCCTGCTCAGGCGCGCTCAGCAGCCTCAGCGGATCGGCGAACTCCTCAGGCTGTGAGTCGGCCCGCACCAGCCCGTAGCAGTAGGAATGGAACGTCATGGCCGGGACGACTCCACCGGTCAGCCGGCGCGCGATGCGTTGGCGCACGTCCTGGGCGGCCTTGCGGCTGAACGTCAGGACCAGGACGTCCTCGGGCGCTACGCCGTTCGCCACTCGATCGACGACGAGCTCGACCAGGGTCGTGGTCTTGCCCGTGCCGGGCCCGGCCAGGACGAGCAGCGGTCCACCTCGGTGGTCGACGACAGTGCGCTGGGAGGGATCCAGCTCGGGTGCGTCGACGACGTCCGGAGCCGCGGGACGCAGGACGTACTCGACGGGCATGTCCCCATCCCACCAGACGCGGGTGACAGTCAGTCCTCAAGCAGCCACCGTGCGCGCGTCATGTCGACTGCCCAGCCGTTGCCGCGCATCGGGGTGCCCTCGATCGCGTAGTGCTCCTGCGCACCGACCATGAGTGAGGACGGCAGGGATCCATCGGCTCGAACGACCCGCCACCACGCGACAGCACCACCTTCCAGCGCCATCACCCGGCCGACCTGACGCGGCCCACCCTCCTGCAGGACTTCCGCGATCATCCCGAACGACAGGACACGGCCGCGCGGGATGCTGTCGACCAGGTCCAGCACCCGCTCGGTGAACTCAGGACCCATCCACCCAGTCAACGCGTCGAGCCTGTCGTTTCGGTCGTCCGGGCACGGCGTGTCCCGACCAGAACGTCAGACTCGACACGGAGAAGCGTCAGTAGGAGGGCTGACTCGGGTCGATCTGGTTGACCCAGGCCACGATGCCACCGCCGACGTGCACAGAATCGGCGAAGCCGGCACCCTTGAGCACCGCGAGCGCCTCGGCCGACCGTACGCCTGACTTGCAGTGCAGCACGATCTGCTTGTCGTCCGGCAGCTGCTCCAGCGCCTTGCCGTTCAGGAACTCGCCCTTGGGTATCAGGATCGAGCCCGGGATCTGATTGATCTCGTACTCCCCTGGCTCTCGCACGTCGACCAGCACGAAATCGCGCCCGCCGTCGTTGCGCTCCTTGAGCCACCCGTCGAGCGTGCCGACCGAGATCGTCGAGTCAGCCGCCGCGTCGGCAGCCTCGTCGCTGATCGCGCCGCAGAACGCCTCGTAGTCGCTCATCAGCTCGGTGATCGGCTCACCGGTCGGGTCTCGGCGGATGTTGAGCGTCGAATAACGCATCTCCAGCGCGTCGTAGACCATCAGTCTGCCGATCAGCGGGTCGCCGATGCCGGTGATCAGCTTGATCGCCTCGGTCACCATGATCGATCCGATCGAGGCACACAGCACACCCAGCACGCCACCCTCGGCGCAGGACGGGACCATGCCCGGCGGCGGAGGCTCGGGATAGAGGTCGCGGTACTGCGGACCCTCCGTGGCCCAGAACACCGACACCTGACCCTCGAAGCGGTAGATCGAGCCCCACACGTACGGCTTGCCCAGCAGGACGGCCGCGTCGTTGACGAGGTAACGGGTCGCGAAGTTGTCGGTGCCGTCCACGATCAGGTCGTAGCCGGCAAAGATCTCCATGACGTTGTCGGTATCGAGCCGCACGTGGTGCTGGATCACCGTGACGTACGGATTGATCTCGGCGACCGACTCCGCAGCCGAGGTCACCTTGGGCTTGTCGATGTCGGACTGTCCGTGAATGACCTGCCGCTGCAGGTTCGACTCGTCCACGACGTCGTCGTCGATGATGCCGAGCGTGCCGACTCCGGCCGCGGCGAGGTAGAGCAGAGCCGGACTGCCGAGGCCGCCGGCGCCGATGACGAGCACCTTGGCGTTCTTGAGCCGCTTTTGCCCGGTCATCCCGACGTCAGGAATGATCAGGTGGCGACTGTAGCGACGTACTTCGTCGATGGTCAGTTCGTCGGCGGGTTCCACGAGTGGGGCAACCACGAGTTCTCCTCTGTGAATCTGGTGATGGCGACATAACGCCGGATCCACCGTCCATTGTTCCCCGCGCAGGCAATGGCGGCGGCATGCGTCCAGATCCCGGGACCGACCGACTACTGTTGAGTACGTGACCGAAGCCATCCCGCTGCGTCCGCGCACGAGTCGCCTTCCGCGGACCGCGAGACGCGCCCAGCTCCTCGAGGTCGCGCTCGAGGTGTTCGTCGAGCAGGGCTACCACTCCGCCTCGATGGACGAGATCGCCGAGCGCGCTGGAGTGTCAAAGCCGGTGCTCTACCAGCACTTCCCGGGCAAGCTCGACCTGTACCTGGCTCTCTTGGAGACGTCGTGCGACACCGTGATCACCGGCGTCAAGAACGCGCTGGCCTCGACCAGTGACAATCGGCGGCGCGTGCAGGCCACGATGGAGCTCTGGTACGACTACGTCGCCGACCGAGGTGCCGCGTTCCGCCTGGTCTTCGAGTCCGATCTCACCAGTGACCCGTCGGTCCGCCGGCAGGTCGACCGCGTCATCGAGGAGTCGGCCGCCGCCATCGCCGAGGTCATCCGCGAGGACACCGGCCTTCCGGGCGCGGCGTCCCACCTTCTCGCAGTGAGTCTGGTCGGCATGGGCCATGTCGGCGCGCGCAACTGGCTGTCGCAGGATTCGTCCCTCACCCGTGCCGAAGCCGTCCAGCTCGTCGCCGGGCTCGCCTGGCGCGGTATCGGCGGATTTCCCCGCAACGAAGATGACAACACCCAAGGAGTTGAGTGACCGTGGAGGTCAAGATCGGCGTGCAGCACGCGCCCCGTGAGCTGTCAGTGTCGACCGAGGAGAAGCCCGCGGCGGTGCTCGCGCTGCTCGACGACGCGCTCAAGAACGATGCCGTGTTCACCCTGACCGACGACAAGGGTCGGACCGTCGCCGTTCCGGCGGCCAGGGTCGCCTACCTCGACTTCACGTCGGATGCCGCCCGCAAGGTCGGTTTCGGTCTGGCTGCCGGCGAGGCCGTCGCCACCGCCTCGAAGTAGGCACTCGCCGCAGGGCGCGGACGCGTCACGACGTGGCGTGCTGTCGACCGCGCACTGCGGGCACCTCTTCGCGACGCCACATTGCTGCGATCCGGCCGTATCCGCGAAGGACCGCGCACACGGCCCGCATGAGGATCATGCTCCGGCCATTGCCTGTTGGGCGTGCTGACCGAACTGCTTCATGGGTCCGACCGGACCGACCTCGATGAACACCGCACCCGTGTCGGTGTGCGCCGTGTGCCCGGCCGGCCAGTAGTAGACCTCGCCGGCTCGCGCGGTCTCGACGGTGCCGTCCTCGTGCTCCACGACGATCGATCCCTCGAGGATGATTCCCCAGTGCGGGCTGGGGCACCGATCATTGGGCAGCCCCTGCAGGACCGGACCCAGATCGGTGCCGGCCGGGACCGTCGCGTGCCGGATGGCGGACTCGCCCATCTCCACGTATCGGGTCACCAGATCGCCGGCCGAGAGCTCGACGTCCATGTCTTTGATTGCCATAGCCATGATGTTCTCCAAACTGTGAGTAGGGCTTTGTACTGAGTCTCGCCAGCTCGCGTTCCTGAAACGTTCCCCTCGGCCGTACCAGGCAGGACTCACCTGTCAGATCGGGTCGATGTCGAGCCTCGGCTCGCCGCTTCGGGCTCCGACTTCGGTACTGTCGGGGTCTTGGAGGTACGCCATGACGGCCGGTCCGGTGCGGGTGCAGCTCCTCGGCGCCTTCGAAGTGCGGCTGAATGGTGAGCGGCTCGACAGCGACCGATGGCCGGGGCGACGCGCCGCCGACCTCGTCCAGCTGCTCGCGCTGGCCAACGGGCACAGCCTGCTGCGCGATCAGGTCGTCGAGGCGCTGTGGCCCCACCTCTCCGCAGCTGCCGGAGCCGCCAACCTTCGCAAGGCTGCACACCACGCTCGCCGCGTGCTGGGCGATCCTGCCGCCGTGACGCTCCAGCAGGGCCACGTGACACTTTTTCCGGGAAGGGTAGTCACCACAGATGCTGCCGAGTTCACGGCAGCGGCCGAGCACGCGCTGGCGGCCGGGGACACCGAGACGGCTCGAGCAGTAGCCGAGTCCTATCCCGGCGAGCTGCTGCCCGGCTCCCTGTACGACGACTGGACCCAGGCATCCCGAGAACGGCTCCGCGGTCTCCATCTGGGCCTGCTGCGACTGAGCCGCCAGTGGGACCAGCTGATGGAATCGGACCCGACCGACGAGGAGGCCTGCCGAGAAGTCATGCGTCAGGCGCTGGCGGCAGGTCGGCGGCACGCGGCGATCTCCTGCTACGGGCGGCTACGCACCAGTCTGCGGGTGGACGTGGGAATCCTGCCGAGCGCCGAGACGGACTCCGTCTACCGCGAGTGCATCCAGACGCTCGCGGTAGCCGAGTCACGGTTGCTCGGACGTCAGCTCGAGCTGTCGACCGTGACCGCTCGACTGCGGCCCGGCACACCGGGCTCCGAGACTCTCGTCGCGGTGCGCGGGCCGGCTGGCATCGGCAAGTCCGCCTTCTGTCGGCAGATGGCCACGATCGCCACCGCCGAGGGATGGGCAGCTGTGACCACGGCAGCCTCCAGGTCCGAAGGTCCCTACGCGGTCCTGATCGCAGTGATCGAACAGATCGTGACGACCAACCCCGGCGCGCTCGAGGCCATGGGCCAACGGACCCGCGCCGTCCTGGCGAAGCTTTCGCCGCTGGTCGAGAGTTCAACGCAGCTGGTGGCGCCGGTCACCCGGCACCAGGTGATCGGAGCCATACGCCGCCTGCTCACCGCAGCAGCGGGCCATCGCGGCATCGTCATCTTCGTCGACGACGCGCACGTCGCGGACGCGGCGACGCTCGAAACCCTGTTCCATCTCGGCGCGGTGGCGGCCCCGATCCTCACGGTGCTGGCGTACCGTCCGACCGCCGCGTCCGAGATCCTGCGAGACGGAGCAGCGCGATCTGCGCGCGCCGGCGCGATCATCGAGATCGATCTCGCACCCCTCGATCGCCACGAGACGCGTGCCTTGGCCAAAGCAGTCGGTCTGACCGATCGGGAAGACATTCTCGCGAAGCTGACCGACCTGGCCGAGGGCAATCCGTTCTTCGTGCTCGAGCTGGCCAAGAGCGCCGCGGCCGGCGGATCGTTGCACATCGGGCACACCCGGCGGGAGTCGATCGCCGCGCGATTCAGCGACCTCGACGCGCACACGACCGAGCTGTTGCAACGACTGGCGCTCGCCGGCAACTACCTCGATCTCGCCACCGTGCTGGCGCTGACCGGGACCGAGGAGGTGGAAGCCTTTGCCCTGCTCGATGCAGCGATCTCCTCGGGCGTTCTGGTCGTGAGCGAAGGCGGCTACCGATTCAGCCACGATCTGGTGCGCCAGTCCATGGTCGACGAGATCGCGCCACACCACCGGATCGCCATTCACCGAGATGCGGCCCGCCGACTCGCCGAGCTGGGCGGCTCACCCGGGCAGATCGCGCGGCACTGGCTGGACGGCAACTGCCCCGAATTCGCCCTCCCCTGGTTGCTGTCCGCTGCGAGCCGGGCGGTCGAGCTGGCCGCGTTCCGAGACGCCTTGTCCTACCTGGATCCCCTCCTGGGGCACGACCCTTCGCACGCGGAGGCCCTGCTGTTGCGGGCCACGGCACTCGAAGCACTCGGCGATCCTGCAGCACTGCAGGCATACGCCCGGGCAGCCCGCGCCGCAGGTGCAGTGGGGGCGCACGAGATCGTGGCGCGTCAGGCACTGGCGCAGATCAAGCAGGGCGACGCCGAGGGAGCCCTGCACACCCTCGAAGGAGCAGAACCGGTGACCGTCGCGGGCCGCCTCGCTCGGGCACTGACACTCGCGGGCGCTGCCACCCTCGGATTCGGTGATGCGGCCAACGGTGCCGCCATGGCCTCGCAGAGCCGCCGACTAGCGCTCGAGTCTGGGGACTCCGCGTCGCTCGTGATCGCGTCCTGGGCCAACGCTGCCGCCGCACACGCCCGCGGCGATCTGCGCGGCAGCGTACAAATCGACCTCGCCGAGACCCAGCATCTGCCGGAGCTGGCGGTCAATGTCTTCGACGGTCAGCTCTGCATCACCCAGCGTCTGCTCTACGGGGCCAGACCCTATGCCGACGTCATTGCCTTTGCGGACTCGCTCGGGGTGGAAGCCCAACGAATCGGTGCCGCGCGCGGATACGCTTTCGCCCGCACCATCGGTGGTGAGGCGAAGCTGTTGGCTGGCCGCCTCGACGAGGCCGAGGTTGACCTTGCCGCGGCGGTCCGGCTTCACCGCAGCATCGCTGCCTCCACTGGGGAGGCATTCTCCCTGCAACGGTGGGCCGAGGCAGCGCTGCATCAAGGGCGGGACGACGACAGCCGCACGATGCTAGACGACGCGCTCGCCATCGCACAGGACTCCGAGGTGGGTTTCCACCTGTTCGACCGAATCTACGGTGCCCGGATCGTCGCCGCCAGGACGCCCGACGCTGCGATCGCGGCCCTCGAAGCGGCGGAGGCGGCGGTGCTGGGTCCGGACGAGACGTGCCCCGGCTGCCGGATCACCCTGACTGTTCCTGCGGCCATCGCTGCTGCCGTCGCCGGCGACATGGAGCGGGCCGCGAAGTACGAACAGGCAACGGAATATCTGGCGAATGTCGTGATGCGGTTGCCCGCCTGGTACGCCGCCCTCGACGAGGTCCGCGGGCACATCAAGCACGCCGAGAACGACCCCGATGCGAGCCGAGACCATTTCGCCCGGGCAGCGGAGGTCTATCGGCGCGCGGGACAGCCGCTCGACGAGGCACGGTGCCGTGCCCTTGCAACACGCTGAGGGTCAGGCGGCCAGTCCCAGCTTGGCCATGCGAGCCGCGTGGGCCTCGGTGATTCGGGTGAACATCCGGCCGATCCCCGCCAGATCCATCCCGGGATGGTCGACCCCGCCGACCAGCACGACGCTCAGCGCATCGCGCTCGGCCACGACCATCTGTGCCTGGCTCAGCGCCTCGCCCATCAGTCGCCGCCCCCACAGCGCGAGCCGGCCGCCCACCCGATGGTCACGCTCGATAGCCCCGCGGATCGCGTCGATCACGAACTCGGAGTGGCCGGTCCCGCTGAGCGTGTCGAGAACGAGGGCTCGGGTGTCGGCGTCGAGGTACGCCGCGATCTCGCGGTAAAAGTCCGCCGCCAGGCCGTCACCGACGTACGCCTTGACGAGCCCCTCCAGCCAGTCCGACGGACTGGTCTGGCTGTGGAATCGTTCGAAGATCGTCGCGAACTGCTGCATCGTCTCGTACGGATCCTCACCGAGCTCCACCAGCCGATCCCGAAGCTTCTCGAAGTGACCGAACTCTGCGGTGGCCATGGCCGCGATCTCGACCTTGTTCTTGAGGTCGGGTGCCAGCTTGGCGTCCTCAGCAAGACGCTCACAGGCGCTGATCTCGCCGTATGCAAGCAGTCCGAGCAGCTCGACGATTCCCGTTCGATAGGTCGCATCGTCGATCCTCGACGGGGTGGTGGGGTCGTTGGAAGCCATGACTGAGCAGCGTAGCGCGGGCCCGGCCCGGCCAGCCGTTAGACTGACCCCAGATAATCCATGAGTCTGAAGAATTCGAGAAGACCCTGACTACGTTCAAAGATCTGGGCGTCATGCCCGAGATCGCCGACGCACTTGTTGACGTCGGCATCGAGAATCCATTCCCGATCCAGGAGATGACGCTCTCCGTCGCCCTCATGGGCACCGACCTGATCGGCCAAGCGCGTACCGGAACCGGCAAGACCCTGGCCTTCGGCATCCCCGTCATCCAGCGCACGGTCGCGCCCCACGATCCCGATTACGACCAGGTCGTCGCGGGCAAGCCGCAGGCCCTCATCGTCGCTCCCACCCGTGAGCTCGCGATCCAGGTCGCCAGCGACATCGCGGTCGCGTCGAAGCGGCGCGGCACCCGTAACCTCACGATCTACGGCGGCGTCCCCTACGAGTCGCAGCTCGACGCCCTGGAGTCCGGCGTCGACATCGTGGTCGGCACCCCCGGCCGCCTGCTCGACCTGGCCAACCGCGGCGCGCTCGATCTGTCGCACGTCAAGTCCCTGGTGCTCGACGAGGCCGACGAGATGCTCGATCTGGGCTTCCTGCCCGACGTCGAGTCGCTCCTGGCCAAGACACCTGAGACCCGTCAGACGATGCTGTTCTCGGCCACCATGCCGGGCGCGATCGTCGGTCTGGCCCGCAAGCACATGCGGCACCCCATGAACATCCGGGCGGAGTCGGGCGAGGAGACGCAGATGGTGCCGGCGACGGCGCAGTTCGTCTTCCAGGCTCACGAGATGGACAAGGCCGAGGTCGTCGCACGCATCCTGCAGGCCGACGACGCGGGTCGCATCATCATCTTCACCCGCACCAAGCGCACGGCGCAGCGTGTCGCGGACGAGCTCATCGACCGCGGATTCCCGGCTTCGCCGCTGCACGGTGACATGGCGCAGCCGGCCCGCGAGAAGGCGCTCTCCCGATTCCGCGAGGGCAAGATCGATCTGCTCGTCGCGACCGACGTTGCCGCTCGCGGCATCGACGTCGCCGGCATCACGCACGTCATCAACTACAACTGCCCTGAGGATGACAAGACGTACGTTCACCGGATCGGTCGCACAGGACGCGCTGGCGCTTCCGGCATCGCGGTGACATTCGTCGACTGGGCCGATCTGGCGCGCTGGAAGATGATCAACTCCGCGCTCGGCCTGCCGTTCGACGAGCCGCAGGAGACCTACTCCACGTCCGACCACCTGTTCCATGACCTCGGTATCAGCCGGGACGTCAAGGGACGCCTCAAGCCTGCATCGCCCCGCGAGCCGAAGAAGGATGACGGTCGCGGCGGTGGCGGGCGCTCGGGCGGCGGACGCTCCGGCGGAGGGCGCTCCGGCGGTCGCGATGACCGCGGAAGCCGAGGCGGCGAGGGCGGCCGTGGCGGCGAGCAGAGCTCGCAGCAGGCCGGCGGCGACAAGCAGAGCGAGGGCGGCCAACGACCCCGTCGCAACCGTAGCCGCAACCGCTCACGCGGTGGCACGCCAGTCGCCAAGACCGACTAACCCCCGCTGACGGGTCACTTATTGCCTGCTGGCGGGTCAGTTGCAGTCACCAGCCGGTGTCATTTGTGACCCGTCACCGCGCGGTAAGTGACCCGTCACCGGACCGTACGTGACCCGTCACCGCGCGGTAAGTGACCCGTCAGCGGTCAGGGTGTGACAATGACGGGGGTGCCGACCGGGGCGAACTCCCACAGGGCGATCGCGTCGGGTAGCCACTGACGCACGCAGCCAGCCGACAACGGAGTGCCGAGCTGCGCCTTGGTCTGCTCGAGCTCGCCGCTGTTGTAGCGCGGTACGGCATGAAAGCCGATCGGCGCGGAGTATCCGGTCGTGAATCGGACGAAGTACTCCAGGCTGCCCGAGTAGTCGAACGAGGTCCCGCGACGACTGCGGGACAGCACGTTGAACGTCCCAGGTCTCAGATTGTCGAACCGGCTGCCGGAGACCCGATACGTGCGCCGGACCGACTCGTCGCCGTCGATCAGCCACACGCGCTGCTCGCCCTGGTCGAACACGATCCGGCGCCCCGAGCCCGAGCTGGACGGCACGGCCGGTTCAGTGCTGACGCTCGCGGCAACCATCCGGCGCGTGGGGGTCGGTCGCGGGGTGGCGACGGTCTGGATCGTCGCGGTCTCGATCGCCGCCGGTCCGAGCGCAGCTACGTCGGCTGCCGCCGGCTCGGCCTTGAGCTGCGGCAGGACGCCAACGGCGGCACCGCCCACCGCGATCGTCACCCCGAGCGCGAGTCCCAGCACACCGATGCGGCTGCGTCGAGCGGCCCGGTGGCTGGCTCGATGCGTGGACACCTCGTCATCCTACGGCGGGCTCACCGAGTCGGCTGCGCTACTTCGCGGCGTGGTTCGCGAGCATTCCTGCCGCAACCTGGCGGTATGCCTCGGCGCCCTTGTGGTTGCGAGCCGTCGAGAGGACCGAGCGACCGATCGCCGGCGCCTCGGCGAAGCGAATCGTCTTGGGAATCGGCGGGGTCACGATCGGCAGCTCGTAGGTGTCACGGATCGCCTGCAGCACGTTCTGCGCGTGCTTGGTGCGCCCGTCGTACATCGTGGGCAGGACCCCGAGGACCTCGAGCGAGGAGTTGATGAACTGGCGTACGTCGTGGATCGTGTCGAGCAGCTGTCCGACCCCGCGGTGCGACAGGGTCTCGGCCTGCAACGGGATCAAGACCTGCTGCGCGGCCGACAGCGCTCCGACGGTCAGCACGCCGAGCGTCGGGGGGCAGTCGATCAAGATCCAGTCGTAGTCGGCCGAAACCTTGTCCAGAGCGACCCGCAGCCGCTGCTCGCGGCCCGTGCGGCCCACCAAGCTCTCCTCGGCCTGGGTCAAGGTGATGTTGGCCGGCAGCAGATGCATGCCGTCGTCGGTGATGACGATCGCATCCTCAGCCTGCTTGGTGCCCAGCAGCACCTCGGCGACGGTGACGTCGAGATCCTCCGGATCGATCCCCAAGGAGAACGTCAAACTGCCCTGCGGGTCGACGTCGACCAGCAGAACACGCTGCTTGAGCTCGGCGAGTGCTGCCCCGAGGGACACCACCGTGGTCGTCTTGGCCACTCCACCCTTTTGGTTTGCCACCGCAATCGTCGTCGTCACGGTCGCCATTGTGTCACCTGCCGACCGACCTCGATGTTCCGACGCCATGTCGTTTGGCATGCTTGCTCCATGACACGTCGTGCGCTGGTGACCGGGGCAACTTCAGGGATCGGTCACGCGTACGCCGCGGAGCTCGCCAGCCGCGGCTACGACCTGGTGATCGTGGCCCGGACCACCGATCGGCTGGAGTCCGTCGCCGCGCAGCTGCGCACCAAGCACGGCGTCGATGTCGACGTCGTCACCGCCGATCTTGCGACGACCGAAGGCGTCGCGCTCGCTGTCAATCGGCTGACCGACTCGGCCCGACCCATCGACCTGCTGGTCAACAATGCCGGCTCCTCGCTGGCCGGATGGTTCGGCACCACCGACATCGCCGACGAGGACCACCAGCTCAACCTCCTGGTGCGGGCACCGATGCACCTGATGGACGCCGCGATCAAGACCATGGCCGGCCGGGGTGGAGGCCAGGTCGTCAACGTCTCGAGCGTCGCGGCGTTCACTCCGCGTGGCGTCTACTCCGCGCACAAGTCGTGGCTTCTCAACCTGTCGCAGTGGGCCAACATCCACTACCGCGACGTCAACATCTCGGTGCAGGCCCTGTGCCCCGGCTTCGTGCGCACCGAGTTCCACCAGCGTGGAGAGATGGACGTGTCGGGCGTGCCCCGATGGATGTGGCTCAAGGCCGACAAGGTCGTCGCCGCCTCGCTCAAGGACCTGGACAAGGGCAAGACGGTGTCGATCCCTTCGTTGCGCTACCAGGTGCTCGCAACGCTGGCGCAGTACCTCCCCACCAGCCTGGTCACTCGATTCGCGAAGCGCGGTCGTTGACGTGGCGGCTCGCCGGCGCCGGCAGGCCTGCGCATGAGCGTGCCCAAGTCGCTGGACCTGCCGCCTGGCGTCGAGCCGGTCACCGCGGTCGGCCCCGACGGTGACATCGCGATGCTGTCGGCGAAGACCCGCGGTCCGCGTCGCGGGCACATCCTGCTGATCCCCGGCTGGACGGGAAGCAAGGAGGATTTCACACCGGTCCTGCCGCTGCTTGCTCACGCGGGCTTCGACGTCGACGCCTACGACCAGCCGGGACAGTACGAGAGCGCGCCGGGCTCGGACTACTCCCTGGAGGGTTACGCCCGCACCGCGCTGTGGCTCGTCGATGCCGCCGGTGGCAGCAGTCATGTCCTGGGACATTCTTTCGGCGGGTTGGTCGCCCAGCGTGCGGCGGTGCTCCGGCCGACCGCCATCGCCAGTCTCGGCCTGCTGTGCACCGGTCCCGGAGCGCTCGGCGACACCGTGACCCGACCCCTCCAGCGTCTGGCTGCGGCGCTCGGCAAGGTGCCGCTGTTGCAGCTGCACCAGCTGCGGGAGCAGGGCATCAAACGACCTGCGCAGATCACGGCGTTCCTGGCTCGGCGCTTCACCTCCAACGATGCCGCGTCGCTCAAGGCGATGACTCAGCTCCTGATCGATGCACCCGACATCATCGCCGAGGTTGCCGCGGCACGGGTTCCGGTCTGGGTCGGCCGGGGTGCCGATGACGATGCGTGGCCGCACGAGATCCAGGACGCGATGGCCCGCCGGCTGGGCACCGAGGTGCTCGTGGTGCCGGCGTCGGGCCACTCCCCCGCCGTGGAGAATCCCGTCCGGCTCGTCGAGGACTGGCTACCATTTTTGCAACGGCACAGCGACGTCGACGGCCCGGAGGTCCACTGATGGCAGGATTCACCCGCGGCTTCACCGGCGGTGCCCGACGTGGGGGCGATCAGCGACTCCCACCCGGCCAGTACGACACCGGCAGCGGGTGGCCCGTGCTGTCCGCCGAGCTGACTCCGCACGTTGACCTCGACACGTGGACCATGACGATCGACGGGCTGGTCGAGAAGGAAACGACGTGGGACTGGCCCGGCATCCAGACCCTGCCCAGCTCGTCGTACGTCGGCGACATCCACTGCGTCACGACGTGGTCCAAGTTCGACACGACGTTCGCCGGCATCAGCGTCGACTCCCTGCTGGAGGTCGCGCGGCCCACGTCGGAGGCGACTCACGTCCTGGCGGTCTCGACGACGGGCTACACGACCAACCTGCCGATCGAGGACATCACCGACGGCAAGGCCTGGATCGTGTGGGAGTTCGACGGCAAGCCACTGACCGCCGAGCATGGTGGGCCCGTGCGGATGCTGGTGCCTCACCTGTACTTCTGGAAGTCGACCAAGTGGATCACCCGGATCACCCTGATGGATCATGACGAGCAGGGCTTCTGGGAACGCAACGGCTATCACGATCGTGGCGACCCCTGGCTCGAGCAGCGCTATCAGGGTGATGCGTGAGCGAGGTCGAGGCGGTCGCCAGCTCCTGGACGACCGGTACGGTCCGCGAGGTCGAGCGACTCGGCGACTCGTACGTCAGGCTCCGACTCGAGGTTGCTGACCGCCACGATCATGTTCCCGGCCAGCACTACGTCGTCCGACTCCGGGCGCCCGACGGCTACACCGCTCAGCGCTCGTACTCGATCGCATCGGATCCTGCCGACCCGCTGATCGAGCTGATGGTGGAGTGCCTGCCGCGTGGCGAGGTCTCGTCGTTCCTGCACGGCGTCGTCGAGATCGGTGACGAGCTCGAGGTCCGCGGACCGATCGGCCGTTGGTTCGTGTGGGGCGGATCGGTGCCGTCGATCTGCGTCGCGGGCGGCTCCGGCGTCGTACCGTTCGTCTCGATGATGCGGTACGCGCGGCGCATGGGCACCGCGTCGGCGCTGACCATCGTGGCCTCGGCGCAGACCCGGGCCCGTCTCCCATACATCGAGGAGCTCGAGAAGTTCGGTGCTCTCGTCGCCCTGACCCGCGAGAACCACGTCGACGCCGTCGGTAACGAACGCGTCGCGGCGCACATCTATCCCGACGAGCTCGCCGAACGATCCGGCGGCATCGAGCGGGCCTATGTGTGCGGATCGGTGGGCTTCGTCAGCTTTGTCGGTCGGAGTCTCGGCGAGGCCGGGATTCGCAGCGACATCGTCCGCGTCGAGCAGTTCGGCCCCACGGGCTAGCGTCGTCACGATTCGGGATTCGACACATGTGTGATCTCTATCGCAAATTTCAAGTTCTGGCCGAGCCTTCTCGGTGGAAGGACACACTCACATCGCGATGAAGTCCCGGAGCAGGCGGGCGAAGCGGTCCGGGTCGTCCAGGTGCGGGAAGTGGCCGGCGCCGTCGAATACCTCGACACGGCAGTCGGGCAGCTCGCGCTCCAAGGTGAGGGCGTGGGCGACCGGGATCATGCGGTCCTTCGAGCCCCACACGATCAGGGTCGTGACGGGTGGCGCGTCCTCCAGGTGGTCGTGGGCGCTGATGCTCTGACCACCGATGTCAATCACGGCACGGGTGGTGGCGAGGAACGCGGCCCGGCTTTCACGGTCCCCCAGCGAGCTGAAACCCTGCCAGATCGCACCGACATCTGCACTCGGTCGCCAGCCGAGTTTCGACGCGCCCCGGCCCAGCGCCTCCACCTGTGACAGCACCGGCGCGGAGGCGATGACGCTGAGCACGTGCGCGGCGCCGGGCAGGGTCGCCGATCGCAGGATCAGGTTCACCTCGCGTCCCAGACCTCCGCTGGAGACCAGCACGAGGCGCTCGACCCGGTCGGGGAACAGGTAGTAGAACTGCATCGCGATACCGCCACCGAGGGAGTGTCCGACCAGCGTGACCTTGTCGATCCCGAGGTGATCGAGCAGGTCACGCATCGCCGCGGCGTGCGCGCTGAGCGAGTAGTCGCCCAGCGGCTTGGCCGACTCGCCATGTCCGAACAGGTCGGGCGCAATGACCCTATGGTCATCGTCCATCGCATCGACCAGGTGGGACCACTGCTGCTGCGACCCAAGGATGCCGTGGATGAACAGCACGACCGGGCCGGAGCCACTGTCGATGTACGACAGGTCGTGGCCGTGGAGCGCAACCGTGTGCGGAGCCATGCGCGCCATAGTGGCATCCTCGAGGTGTTGGTGCACGGAAAAGACCCATCGTATGGTGTCCAGACGCACGACACGGGAGAGCGCGCCCCCTCTAGACGTGGGGCGAGTCCCGCTGAGCCGAGCGACGGACGGGCGCACACGCAGGTGGCCCTTCGGGCGAGTACCTCTAGAGATGGTCACCTTCAGGCGGGCTGCCGGCTCTGCATCCGTTGGTCGAGGTCGTGCATGACGATCGCAGCCAAGTCTTCAAGTGTCGTGAGCTCGTCGTGGCTCAACGTTCGTGGATGACGGTCGATGATGCACAGGGTGCCCAGGTTGTAGCCGTCCGGGGTGTGCAGCGGGATGCCCGCGTAAAACTGCAACCCGAGCGCGCCAGCCACCAAGGGGTTGGCCATCGTCCGCGAGTCCAGTCGGGCATCCTCGGTGATCCATGGCTCATCCTGAAGGATCGCCGAGGCGCACAGCCCCGGCTCCCTGTCCACCTCCTCCACGTCCAACCCGTGGTGGGACTTGAACCAGATACGGTCCTGGTCAACCACGCTGACAATCGCAATGGGCGCCGAGAACAGCCGCGAGGCCAGCGCAGTGATCCGGTCGAAGGCCCCATCTTGCGGGGTGTCGAGAATTTGATAGCGGCGAACGGCTTCCAATCTGGCCGCCTCGTCAGAAGCACGAACCGAGGCGGCTCCGTCGAGTCGGGCCCCTCTCTCAGTGGCGATGATCTCGGCTAGCACCAGGGCAGCCTCACGAGCGGTTGGTCGCGAGGCCGGGTCGTTCGACGTCATCGCCGTGAGCAGCCGCAGCCATTGCGGACCGAGGTGTGCAGGGATGTCCGGCCCACGCAGCAGACGCGCTAGGGCACTGGGCAGTGGTTCGCCGGGAAAGGACCTCTGGCCGGTGAGGCATTCGAGCAGGACCAGTCCGAGGGAGTAGATGTCGCTGGACGGCCCCAGCGGCTCACTCTTGGCCTGCTCTGGGCTCACATAGGCAGCCGTGCCGACGAACGCGCCAGCATCTCCGCCGAGCGGGGCCTCCATCATGACGGCGATCCCGAAGTCGGTGAGCTTGGCCCGCGACCGGGCTGCGTCGTGGCCGTAGTCGAACATCATGATGTTTGCGGGCTTGACGTCCCGGTGGATAACACCGCGGTCATGGACGTAGCCAAGCGCCATGGCTAGGTCGTAACCGATCTGGGCGACGTCCGCTGACTGCAAGGGCCCCTGAGCGAGGCGTCCACGAAGGTCATGCCCGTCGATGAGTTCCATCACCAGGTAGATCCGTGGCCGCTGCGGGTCCGAAACATCCGCGCCAGCATCGAACAGGGTCACCAGCCCGTGGTGGTTCATTCGCGCGAGGACCTTGACCTCATCCTCGTCTCGGCGCAGAGCCTCGGCGTCCGCCACCGGTGGCTCGATGAGCTTGACGGCGACGTCGCGGCCGAGAAACTCATCCCTGGCCAGCTGAACCGTGCCCGTCGAGCCGCGACCGATCTCCTCGACGAGGCGATAACGACCCCCGAGAAGGACGCCTGCAAAACCGCTGTCTGAGCCCTCCGACACGTTGGCTGATGCGTCCGACACGTACACACCCTCTCAGATCAGGGCCGAGAATACAGCCCGTCAGGCTCGGCTGCGGATCAGGCTCCGGCGGACCAAGGTTGCGGTCGGCGTGGGCCGCCGTCCGCTCCTGCACGGTCTGTTGGAGGTGATAGACGCGGGATGACTCAGCGGGACATCAGGCGGTGGTATTGGTCCGCCGGCGTGGTGTTGCAGCCCAGGCTGAACTCCGGACCCTTGCCGGACCCGTGGTAGTCGCTCGAGCCGGTCTGGATGAGCCCCACCTCGCGAGCGATCTGCCGCAGCCGCGCGCGGGACTCGCTGTCGTGGTCGTTGTGATCGACCTCGATCCCGTCGAGCCCCAGGCCCGCGAGCTCGGTGATCCGAGCTCGAGTCAGCACGCGATCGCTCCCCCGGGACCAAGGGTGGGCGATGACCGCCGTGCCACCGGCGGACTTGATGAGACCGATCGCGGTCGGCAGATCGACCGCATACTTCTCCACGTACCCCGGCCGACCCGGCATCAGGAATCGGCTGAACGCCTCGCCGCGGTCCTTGACGACGGCCTTGTCGACCAGGACGTCGGCGATGTGCGGACGGCCCGAAGCCCGGGCGTTACGCGCCTTGTGTCGCACCTCGTCCTCGCTGATGTCGATGCCCTCGTGGTTGAGCCGCTCGACGATCTTGGGCATCCGGTCGTCCCGGCCATCCAGGATTCGGCGAAGCTCGGTCAGTAGCGCCCGGTCGTGAGAGTCGAACTCGTAACCCAGCAGGTGGATGCTCCGGCCCTCGAGCCGGGTCGAGATCTCGATCCCGTGCACCAGCGTGATGCCGACGCGCTTGGCAGCCCGGTCGGCCTCTTTCCAGCCCTCGGTGGAGTCGTGATCGGTGATCGCCACGACGTCGAGCCCAGCGGCCTTGGCGTTCTCGACCAGGTCTGCCGGCGAGTCGGTGCCATCGGAGCGGTTGGAGTGCGTGTGGAGGTCGATCTTCACCTCGCCAGCCTAGGGCAGTGTCACGGTTCGACGTTCCAGCGGCGGACGACCTGGGTGCCGCGATCGACCCCGAGCATCGAGATCGTCGAGGTGTCCAGAGCGAATCGCTGTCCCTCCGACACATCAAGACCGAGCCAGCGAACCGCCAGGGCACGCAGTGAATGCCCGTGCGCGAACACCAGGGTCTTGCCGTCGACTGCGCGGGCCCTGGCCACGATGCGGTCGAGCCGCTCGGCCACCTGCTCTGCCGTCTCGCCGCCGGGGCTCTCGTGCGTCCAGACAGACCAGTCAGGCACTGACTGGCGGATCTGCACCGTCGTCAAGCCCTCATAGTCGCCATACTCCCATTCCGCCAGATCGGCGTCGATCTCGACGGTGGAGAATCCGGCCAGCTCGGCAGTCCGTCGCGCCCGCAGACGCGGGCTGGTCAGCACCTGCACGAAGTCGACGGCGGCCAGCGGCCCGGCCAGTGCGCGTGCGGCCTCCTCACCGGCGTCGGTCAGCGGCAAATCGGTCGTCGAGGTGTGCCGGCCAGACTTGCTCCACTCGGTCTCGCCGTGTCTCACGATCCAGAGCTGGTCCTCGACCTCGGCGCTCGCCGCCTCGCTCATCGCGGCACTAGCGCCCAGTAGTCCAGATCGAGCAGGACGCCGGGAGCGTATTTGCCGTCCTCACCGCGCAGCGTCATCGACTCGTCTCGATCCTTCGTCGCCACGAGCCGCAGGCGAAGCGCTCCGACCCCGGGCGCTGGAGTCTCGGCGATGTCCAGGACCTCGGACCAGGCGTAGATCGTGTCGCCCGCGAACGCCGGCGCGACGTGGGCCCCGGCGTTGATCGCAGCGATGAGCTGGGCATTGGCGAGCCCGTTGAACGACAGGGCGCGGGCCATCGAGATGACATGTCCCCCGTAGACCAGCCGGACACCGTCGGGCCTCGCCTGGACGTTGAAGTGCACCTTGGCGGTGTTCTGCCACAACCGGGTCGCCAACATGTGCTCCGGGTCGGTCAGCGTGACGCCGTCGACGTGGTCGATGGTCTCGCCGATCTCGTAGTCGCCACACCGGTGCGGCTCGCCGGCAGCGGCGAAGTCGTACCCGCTGAAGTCCAGTCCGGCAGGAACGATCAAGTCGTCCGCCGGCACGACAGGTGCCAGCTCAGGCACCACAGTCTCTGGCGCCGGCGCGCCGGAGTCCCGCTTGTGCACCATGACCCAGCGGGCCCAGTCAAGGGCGACCTCGCCACGTTGATTGGTAGCCGTGGAGCGCACGTAGACGACGCCGGTACGACCGTTGGAATTCTGCTTGAGGCCGATGACCTCCGAACGGGTCCGCAGGGTGTCCCCCGGGACGACCGGACGATGGAAGCGGCACTCGGCGTAGCCGAGGTTCGCCACGGCGTTCAGCGACACGTCAGGGACGGTCTTGCCGAACGCAATGTGGAACGCGACCAGATCCTCGACCGGAGCCGGAGCGAGGCCGACCGAGGCCGCGAACTCCGCCGACGAAGGCACGGCGAACCGGCTCGGGTAGATCGCGCCGTACAGTGCCCGGTCGCCCTCGGTCACGGTGCGCGGCGTGGCGTGCTCCAACACCTGGCCGACGGTGAAGTCCTCGAAGAAGTTGCCCGGGTTCGTCTTCGTCATGGGGCTAGGCGAACGGATTGGCGGTGTTGCCGGGCATCGTCGCGAGCAGCTCCTGCGCCTGGGAGCGCAGCTTGTGCTCGACGAGCACCTCGTACTTGGTCGCGACGACGGTCTTCACCGAGCTGAAGTCGCGCTGACCCCGAGTTGCGGCATAGCCGAACGCCGCGGAGGTGAGGCCGAAGACCAGGCCCAGCATGATGCCGCCCAGGATTGCCGACAGGAACGAGCTGCCGTCGCTGAACAGACTCACCAGCAGGCCGATGAACACGCCCAGCCACACGCCCGACCCCGCGCCGGCCATCAGCACGCGAGACCACGTCAGCCGTCCGGTCACGCGTTCGACCTGACGGAGCTCGGTGCCGACGATCAGGACGTTCTCCACCGCGAACTTGTTGTCCGACAGGAAGTCGACGGCCTTCTGCGCGTCGGCGTACTGCTCGAACAATCCCAGCGACTGGGGGTACTCGAGCGAGAAGACTTCTGACATGCGTGCTCCTAGAGCTTGTATTCCTTGAGAAGACTGCGGCCGATGATCATCTTCTGGATGTCCGCCGTGCCCTCGCCGATGAGCAGGAAAGCCGCCTCACGGTAGAGGCGCTCGATCTCGTACTCCTTGCTGTAACCGTATCCGCCGTGAATGCGGAACGAGTCGGCGACGACCTCGTTGCAGTACTCCGCGGCAATGTACTTGGCCATGCCGGCCTCGACATCGTTGCGCTGGCCGGAGTCCTTGAGCCGGGCCGCCTTCACCACCATCGCGTGTGCGGTCTCGACCTTGGTGCCCATCTCGGCGAGGCGGAACAAGATGGCCTGGTGCTCAGCGATCTTCTTGCCGAACGTCTCCCGCTGCTGCGCATAGGCGATGCCGAGCTCGAACGCCCGGTTGGCAACGCCCACGGCGCGTCCGGCGACGTTGACGCGGCCGACCTCGACGCCGTCCATCATCTGGTAGAAGCCCTTGCCGGACTCGCCACCCAGGATCTGTTCGGCCGCGATCTGGTGGCCCTCGAAGATGGCCTCGGTCGTGTCGACGCCCTTGTAGCCCATCTTGTCGATCTTGCCCGGGATCGTCAGGCCGGGCGCGGTCTCCCCGAAGCCAACCTCCTTCTCGACCAGGAACGTCGTCATGTTCTTGTAGACCGAGTCCGCGCCCTCGTCGGTCTTGACCAGCACGGCGATGAGGTTGGACGAACCACCGTTGGTCAGCCACATCTTCTGGCCGTCGATCGTGTAGTTGCCGTCGTCGCCCTTGACCGCCTTGGTCTTGATCGCGGCCACGTCGGACCCGAGCCCGGGCTCCGACATCGAGAACGAGCCGCGGATCTCGCCGGTGGCCATCTTGGGCAGGTACTTCTGCTTCTGCTCCTCGGTGCCGTGCTGCATCAGCATGTAGGCGACGATGAAGTGGGTGTTGATGACGCCCGACACGCTCATCCAGCCGCGGGCGATCTCCTCGACGACCAGGACGTACGTCAGCAGGGACTCGCCGAGTCCGCCGTACTCCTCGGGAATCATGATGCCGAAGATGCCGAGCTCCTTGAGGCCCTCGACGATCTCGGTCGGGTACTCGTCCTTGTGCTCGAGCTCGGTTGCGACCGGCAAGATCTCCTTCTCGACGAACGTGCGTACCGTCTTCAGGATCTCTTCCTGGATGTCGGTCAGACCTTCGGTGGACACAAGACGACCCATGAGGGCTCCTCATCATTTACGGCGGTGACCTCCTGACTCTACCGAGACGTCAGGCGTACGTCATGTCGTGACCGAGGTGACATTGCTTACCCGGCGTCGCCCTCACTCGGCGAGCACGACGTCGGGCTGCGGTCGGCGCAGCACCACGACCACCAGGCCCGACAGGATCAGCGCAAGGCCGGCGTAGACCCCCAAGGGCGGGGTCTGCCCCAGGAAGATGCCGGCCAGCAATGCTGCGCCGGGTACCTCCAGGAGCAGGAGGAGCGAGATCACGCCCGGGCTCATGACCGCCAGCAGATGGTTGAGCACGGAGTGCCCCAGCAGCTGGGCGGTGATCGTGACACCGATGATCGCTGCCCAGGTTCGTCCGGAAAAGCTGACCAGCTCGACCTGGGCCACGACGCAGGCCAAGCCCAGGACCACGGCGCAGATCCCGTAGCAGGTCACGGTGTACGACGTCGTGGACAACCGCTCACGCACCCGGCTGCCCGCCATCAGGTAAAGAGCCGCGGTCAGCCCCCCGGCCAGAGCCAGCAGGTCGCCCGTGACCGCTCGCGCCGACAGCTGGAAGTCGACCCCGGTGATGATCAGCACACCGATGATCGCCAGGCCCATGCCGCCCAGAACCGCGCCCGGAGCTCGCACACCGCGCAGCCGGTCGATGACGACCACGAAGACGACCTGCATGCTGACCATCGCCGTCGCCGCCGCGACGGACGTCATCTTGAGCGCCGTGATCCACGTGCCGAAGTGGATCGCCAGCATGACTCCGGCAAACGCCGTGGTCTGCCAACCGCGGCGGTCCATCGCGGTCAGTTCGGCCCGCGCGGACGCACCCGTGAACGGAACGATCGCAAGCGTTCCGAGCGCGTTGCGCCAGAACCCGATGGCGAGGGCGGGGGCCGAAGCGCCGGCCATGAGCGGGCCTGAGGCCGACACACCGAGAATGGCGACGAGGGCCAGGAACGCATTCACCCGGACAGTCTGCCGTGCCGCCGGAGTCGCCGCCTGAGCGGATCATCCCCACGCAGCTTCCAGCTCCGCCAACGCGTCCTCGAGATGGATCAGCAGTCGTTGCAGCACGCCGCAACGATCATCCCCACGCAGTCTCCAGCTCCGCCAACGCGTCTTCGAGATGGATCAGCAGTCGTTGCAGGTGAGGGACGCTGCGGCGGCAGCCGATCAAGCCGAAGTCGAGATACTTGTCGCGGCTGGTGAGCGTGATGTTGAGCGCCTGACCGTCCGTCACGATCGAGACCGGATACATGCCATCGAGCCGCGAGCCGTTGAAGTACATCGGCTTCTTGGGGCCCGGCACGTTGGAGACCACGACGTTGAACGGCGGGTTGGTGTACTTGACGAAGCCCGGGACCGGCGTCAGCGCGAGCGGCAGCATCTGCAGTGCTGACAAGGCAAGGATCTGGGTCGGCGACAGATCGCGCAGGATCTTCTTGGCCTGCCGCGAGGAGTAGGCGATCTCCTCGAGCCGGGTCGCGCCGTGCTCACGGTCGGTCGCAAGGTTGACGATGATCGCGCCGGTCGCGTTGCCGGTCGCGGCCTCCTTGCCTGCCGACTCCGCCCGCAGGGCCAGCGAAACCGGCACCATGGCCGACATCGGCTGATCGGGCAGGGCGTGCTGCTCCTTGAGGTACTGCCGCAGCGCACCGGACACCATCGCGAGGACGACATCGTTGAGCGTCGTCGCAGACGATCGTGCGACTCGTTGGATCCGCTCGATCTCCCAGGACTGGGCAGCAAACCGGCGCGCTCCTCCGACGCTTCCGTTGAGGATCGTCTTGGGCGCCCCCGGAAGCGTGATGTCACCGTCGCGGAGGATCTGGTTGGCGATCTTCAAGCCGGCTGGAACCAGCCCGGTGAGGTCACTGACGGCGCCGACGCCGGAGCGCGCGAGAGCGAGCGGGTTGAAACCGACCGAGCCGCCCGAGGACTTGCGGGCCGGCAAGGACCACGGGGGCAGGCAGTCCAGCGCCTCCGGGTCCTCGCTCAGTGAACGTTGCATCAGGCGGAGCGCAGAGACGCCGTCGACCATCGCGTGGTGCACTTTGGTGTAGACCGCGACCCGCCCGTCCTGCAAGCCCTCGACAACGTGCACCTCCCACAGCGGACGGCGCCGGTCCAGCAGCGTCCCGTGCCATCGCGAGGTCAGCTCGAGCAGCTCTCGGATCCGCCCTGGCCCCGGAACTGCCGAGTGGCGCACGTGGTGGTCGTAGTCGATCGTCGGATCGACCTTCCAACGCGTCCCGATCGGTTCACCCGGCCGCTTGCGGAACAGCGGCGAGATGTGGTCGGTCTGCCGGAACGCGCCCAGCAGCCCGCGCACGAACTCGGGCCCGGCGCCATCCGGTGGAACGAACAGCTGAAGGCCGCCGACGTGCATCGGGTGATCCCGATTCTCTCCGAGCAGGAACATCGAGTCGGTGGGCGGCATGAACGACATTCGACGATCCTTAGGGCGGGAGGGGCGTACTGGCAGTACGCTAACGAACGGGTGTGGCACAAGTCACTCTGGGTAAAGAGTTCGTGAACGATGGTTCGCGCTCACTGAGGATAAGCGCAGCCGAAACAAAACTTGGAGGGAACTCGATGGCACCGCACCTGACTCTTGCAGCACAACCGCAGTTCTTCCGCGGAGCGAGTGTGCAGTCCCGCCTCCTTGGTCTGGGGCTGCGCCACACGGTTCGGCCCGTCCTGGGAGCCTGGGCGCTCCTGCCATTCGACGTCTTCCCTCCCAACCTGGTCGACCACGTCGCCCGGCTCCTGCCGGTCCACGAGGGGACGATGTGGCGCACTGTGGACCTGACTGCCTGTCCGAGCGAGTGGTTGCAGGCCAAGGGCGTCACCGACATCCACGGTGGCAACGAGCACGCGATCCTGTACTTCCACGGCGGGGCGTTCCTGAGCTGCGGGCTCAACACGCACCGCCGTCTGGTCTCCCGCATCTCGTACGCCGCGAACCAGCCCGTCCTCAACGTCGGCTACCGGCAGATGCCGCACCAGCCGATCACGGAGTCCATCGGCGATGGCGTGTCAGCGTTCCGCTGGTTGCTCGATCAAGGCTACGCTCCGCAGAACATCACGATCGCAGGCGACTCAGCCGGCGGGTATCTCGCGTTCAGCGTGGCCCGGGCCGTCATGGACCAGGGTTGGGGCCAGCCTGCCGGAGTCGTGGCTATCTCACCCCTGCTCGACTTCGACCCGGCGGGCAAGCAGGGGCATCGCAACGCCCATCGCTGCCAGACCTTCCCACTGCGTGCCGTCGCCAAACTCACCGAGGTGTCGCTGCGGATGGACACCCGCCACAGTGTGGTGAACCCCCGTGTCGACCCGGTCAACATGCCGCTGACGGACATGCCGCCCGCGATGATCCACATCGGTTCGCGCGAGGTGCTGATGGCTGATGCCGAGCTCATGGCCAACCGGCTGGTGTCTGCCGGGGTCGCCTGCGAGCTGCAGGTCTGGGACCGCCAGGTGCACGTGTTCCAGGCCGCCGCATCATGGCTGCCGGAGGCGCGCACCGCGATCGAGGAGATCGGCACATTCATCCGGGGACTGATGGAGCGGGAGGCGACCGGTACGAGACCGGTGGCCACGCCGGTCCCTCGGTCCGTCGGAGCCGAAACAGCCGTCGTACGCTGAGCCGTGTGAACACCGACCTCGTCGCAGACCTGGCCAAGAAGTCCGGGCTGGTCTGGGTCGCGTATGCCGGCCGGACCCACGCCGTCTGGCACGAGTGGGTCGGTGATGCGGTGTGCATCGTGTCCGGGGGCACCGAGCAACCGCTGCCGGGAATCACCGAACAGCAGACCGTTGTCCTGAGCCTGCGCAGCAAGTCCAGCCGCGCGCTGGTCGCACAAGCCGAGGCACGGGTCGAGGTGCTCAGCCCCGAGTCAGAGCACTGGGCCCCCGCCACCTCGGCGCTCAAGTCCGGCCGGCTCAACCTGGTCGACAGCGACCATGCGATCGAGCGCTGGGACCGCGAGTCCGTCATCGTCCGGCTGGTCCCCACCGGCCAGGTCACCCTCCCCGACGGGATCCCGTCGACGCTCGGTCGCACCGCACCGCACCTGTCAACCTGACCAGGCGAACATGCGGTGTCGAACCCACAGGGACACAATGGGCGAAGAAGCCGAAAAGCGAGCGGGACGAAGGGGCGACATGAGCGACGACACGATCGACCATCACGACAAGGACCTGCGGGTCCATGACGCGAAGGATGCGGCCGCTGGAGTCACCGCCGTTCGCGTGTCGATGCAGCGCGCGCTCGGCCAGATGGGAGTCATCAACACGGCCAAGACTCTGCTGAAGCTCAATCAGGCCGACGGCTTCGACTGCATGAGCTGCGCGTGGCCCGACCCTGACCCGGAGGACCGGCACACCGCAGAGTTCTGCGAGAACGGCGCGAAAGCCGTCGCCGAGGAAGCCACCAAGAAGCGCGCCACCCCCGACTTCTTCGCCCGCCACAGTGTCGCCGAGCTCGACAGCCACGACGAGCACTGGCTGGGCCAGCAGGGCCGGATCACCCATCCGATGATCAAGCGCCCCGGCGCCTCGCACTATGAACCGATCGAATGGGACGACGCCTTCTCGATCATCGCCGAGACGCTCAACGGACTGGACAGCCCCGACGAGGCCGTGTTCTACACCTCGGGACGAGCCTCGAACGAGGCCGCCTTCACCTACCAGCTGTTCGCCCGCGCGCTGGGCACCAACAACATGCCGGACTGCTCGAACATGTGCCACGAGTCGACCAGCATCGCGTTGGCCGAGTCCATCGGCATCGGCAAGGCCAGCGTGACGATGCGGGACATCTATGACGCGGACCTGATCCTGATCGCAGGCCAGAACCCGGGCACCAACCACCCGCGCATGCTGTCCGCTCTCGAGATCGCCAAGCGCCGCGGCGCGAAAATCATCGCGGTCAACCCCCTGCGCGAGGCGGGCCTCCACAACTTCCGCAACCCGCAGGTACCCCGCGGCATCATTGGCACGGGAACCGAGATCGCCGATCTGCACCTTCCGATCAAGATCAACGGCGACCTGGCGCTGTTCCAGGCACTCGGCTCTCTCCTGGTCGAGTGGGATGCACTCGATCATGAGTTCATCGACCGTCACACGACTGGCTTCGCGGAGTGGGCGCAACACGTCGCCGCGGTCGACTGGACGACCGTGCAGCAGTCCACTGGGCTCTCTCGCGCCCAGATCAGCGAAGCGGCGGAGATGATCCGCGCGTCGGACAAGACGATCTACTGCTGGGCCATGGGTCTGACGCAGCACCGCAACTCGGTCGCCACGATCAAGGAGGTCTGCAACGTCGCCTTCGCCCGCGGTGACATCGGCAAGCCCGGCGCGGGCCTGTTCCCGATCCGTGGCCACTCCAACGTGCAGGGCGATCGCACGATGGGCATCTGGGAACGCGTACCCGAGTCGTTCCTGGACTCCCTGCAGGCCGAGTTCGGTTTCGATCCTCCGCGGGAGCACGGCCACGACACCGTCAACAGCGTGCGCGCGATGCGTGACGGCAAGGCGCACGTCTTCATGGGCCTGGGTGGCAACTTCGTGCACGCCGCGCCCGACACCGCGGTCACGACGAAGGCCATGGCCAGTACTCGGCTGACCGTCCAGATCTCGACGAAGCTGAACCGCTCCCACCTGGTGTGCGGCGAGACTGCGCTGATCCTGCCCACCCTCGGACGCACCGAGAAGGACATCCGCGGCGGCAAGGAGCAGTTCATCTCGGTCGAGGACTCGGTGTGCGCGGTGCATGCCTCGCGCGGCGTGCTCAAGCCGGCCAGTCCGCACCTGCGGTCCGAGACCGCGATCCTGTGCGGCATCGCCGAGGCCACGCTGGGCGACCGCCACGGCATCGCCTGGGCGCGCATGCGGGACGACTACGACATCATCCGCGATCACATCTCCCGAGTCGTGGCCGGCTGCGAGGAGTACACCGCGAAGGTGGATCGCCCCGGCGGCTTCGTGCTGCCGCATCCGCCGCGCGACTCGCGAACGTTCGAGACGAAGTCGGGAGCGGCGGAATTCGTGTGCTCACCGATCGACATGTTGCACGTGCCGGAGGGCCACGTGCTGTTGCAGACGCTGCGCAGCCACGACCAGTTCAACACCACGATCTACGGCTTCAGCGACCGCTACCGAGGCATCGAGGGTGGGCGGCGGGTCATCTTCATGCACCCTGACGACATCGCCGGGCTGGGCTTCAAAGCCGGAGACATGGTCGACCTCAGCACCCACTGGGATGACGACGACATCGACCGGGTCGCGCCGGACTTCCGCATCGTCCCGTACGACACCCCGCGCGGATCCGTCGCCGCCTACTATCCCGAGACCAATCCCCTCGTGCCGCTGGACTCGACCGCGACCGACAGCAACTGTCCCACCTCCAAGTCAGTTGTCATCAGCCTCTCCCCTGCGAACCAGGGTCGGACGATCACGGGATCGTACGACAGCCAGACCGCCACCGGAGCCGACGAGAATCAGAAGGCAAGCCCGCAGATCAGGCACTTGAGCTGACCGAGGCGCTGCCCAGGTCCGGCTTCCGCCCGACGTCCTCGTGGGCGGGTCAGAACAGGTCCGCAGCCTTCGCCACCGTCTCGTAGATTCCGTACGCCAGCGGGATCGACACCACCACCCAGGCGATGACGATCAGCGGTCCGGCCGAATCCACCGGGACGTCGTGCTTCGCCGTCGCCGCCTGGGTCTCGGAGCTCGGCTCCGCATCGGTCCTCTGCTCGTGGAAGCGTTCGTCCACCGGGCTGATCAGCAGGTTGGCCACGAAACCCACCATCAGGACGCCGACCATCGTCAGTAGCGCCGGGCGGTAGTCGCCGGACGTGAGGCTGCCCGGTTTGCCCTGGGAATCGAGGATGCGGTTGATGATCAGCGGTCCCGCCACGCCGGCGGCGGCCCACGCGGTCAGCAGCCGGCCATGGATCGCGCCGACCTGGAATGTTCCGAACAGGTCCCGCAGATACGCCGGAGCGGTGGCGAATCCGCCACCGTAGAAGCTCACGATGATCCCCGCAAGCAGCGCGAACAGCGTGGTCGAGCCCGAGCCCTGGAAGGCGAGCAGCGCGTAGAGGATGATGCCGAGCCCGAGGTAGACCACGTAAATGTTCTTGCGCCCGACGACGTCCGACGCTGATGACCAGCCGAACCTGCCAGCCAGGTTGAACAAGGAGAGCAGCCCGACGAACCCCGCGGCCGACGCAGCCCCCACCGTGGTGCTGTCCCCCTCACGGAAGAAGTCCTGGATCATCGGCGACGCCTGCTCGAGAATGCCGATTCCCGCTGTCACGTTGCAGAACAGGACGACCCACAGTAGCCAGAACTGACGGGTCTTGATCGCGTTGTCCGCCGACACGTCGTCGGACGAGACCAGCGCCTTCTTCTTGACCTTGGACGGGTCGAAGCCCTGCGGCTGCCAACCTTCGGCCGGCACGCGGATCAACCAGGCACCGAACGACATGAGCACCAGATACAGCAGCCCGAGAGTCACGAAGAGCTTCGCCACCGCCGCTCCGGTCGCGATCCCTGCCGCCGGGTCGTACGAGGTGTCGAAGATGCCCAGCAGCTTGGCTGACAACGGGCTGGCGATCATGGCGCCGCCGCCGAATCCCATGATCGCCATTCCGGTGGCAAGGCCGGGGTGGTCCGGGAACCACTTGATCAGGGTCGACACGGGGGAGATGTAGCCGATGCCCAGGCCGATGCCGCCGATGAAGCCGTAGCCGAGATAGACCAACCACAGCTGGTCGGTCGCGATGCCCAACGAGCCGACCATGAAACCGCCAGACCAGAACAGTGCCGCGGTCGCCATCGCGCGGCGCGGACCGCCGGTGTCGACCCAGGTACCGAAGAGCGCAGCGGACAGGCCGAGCATGACGATCGCGATCGAGAAGATCACGCCGATCCTGGTCAGGTTGGAGTCGAAGTGGTCCACCAACGACGCCTTGTACACGCTGGTCGCGTACACCTGGCCGATGGACAGGTGCACTGCGAGCGCCGCCGGTGGAATGAGCCAGCGATTGAAGCCAGGCTTCGCCACGGTGTGCTGTCGATCCAGTAGGGCAAGTGACATGGTCCCTCCAAGGGCCTCTGACGTAGGAGTCACGGTATGACGGTTCATGACCGCTCGCACGCCGGCCAGCCCGGTAGAGTTCGAGCGTGAGCGCTACCCCTGGTCGTATTTTCCTGTCCCGCGTCGTGGGTCAGGCGGTCTTCGATCCTGCTGGCGATCAGGTCGGCAAGCTGCGCGACGTCGTCGTCGCGGTGCGGTCCACGAAGCATCGCCCGCGCGTGCTTGGCATCGTGATCGAGGTGCTCGGGCGACGCCGGGTCTTCCTGCCGATCACCCGGGTCACGTCGCTGGACTCCGGACAGATCATCACGACCGGTGTGCTGAACGTCCGCAAGTTCGTCAAACGCCGCACCGAGACCCTCGCGATCCACGAGCTCTTCGACCGGACGGTCGAACTACCGGACGGCTCCGGCGGCACGGTCTACGACATCGCGATGGAACAGGACTCGCGCCGCGACTGGTTCATCAGCGCGGTGGCGGTGCAAGGTGGCGGCAAGCGCTTCGGTCGCCGCGGCCCGCACCAGGTGCTGGAGTGGGACGAGGTCACGGGCCTCACGACCGAGGAGACCGGGCAGGGGGCGACCCACCTTCTTGCCACGATGGACGAGATGCGGGCTGCCGACCTCGCCAACGCCCTGCGTGACCTCTCGCCCAAACGCCGAATGGAGGTCGTTACCGAGCTGGACGACGAGCGGCTCGCCGACGTGCTCGAGGAGCTGCCCGAGAAGTACCAGATCGAGATTCTGGGTGTGCTGGATCCCGACCGCGCGTCGGACGTGCTGTCGGAGATGGACCCCGACGATGCCGCCGACCTGCTCGGCGAGCTGCCGCCCGCGACGGCCGAGCAGCTGCTCGCCAGGATGGAGCCCGACGACGCCGAGGACGTCCGTCGCCTGCTGACGTACGAGGAGCGGACCGCCGGCGGCATGATGACGACCGAGCCCGTGGCCCTCCCACCAGACGCGACGATTGCCGACGCCCTCGCTCGCATTCGCAACCCCGACCTGATCCCGGCGCTGGCCTCGATGGTCTACATCTGCCGTCCGCCACTGGAGACCCCGACCGGCAAGTTCCTTGGCATCGTGCACTTCCAGGCCCTGCTGCGCGAGCCGCCGTCGACTTTGGTCGGCGCGATCGTCGACAACGACATCGACTGGCCCCGACCGGAGGCCTCTTTGGAGCATGTCGCCAACCTGCTGGCGGCGTACAACATGGTGGCGCTGCCGGTCGTCGACGACAATGCCCACCTGCTCGGGGCGGTGACCATCGACGATGTTCTCGATCACCTTCTCCCCGAGGGTTGGCGCGAGCAGGACGACCAGGAGACGGGGATGGTCGCTCATGGCTGAGCGCGTTCGCCTGGACCAGCCCCGCGAGGTCCGTCGGTCGTTCCGGACCCGCCGCGACCCCGACCCGGAGCGGTTCGGACGATTCGCCGAGTCGACTGCCCGCTTCCTCGGCACAGCACGGTTCATCACCTGGATGACCGTGTTCGTGGTGATCTGGATCGTGTGGAACGTGCCGTACGGCCCTGATCGTCATCGCTGGGACGCCTATCCGTTCATCTTCCTGACCCTGATCCTGTCGCTGCAGGCTTCCTACGCTGCGCCGCTGATCCTGTTGGCACAGAACCGCCAGGAGGCCCGCGACCGGGTCACCCAGGAGCAGGAGCGCGACGCCACGGCCCAGGCCAACGCCGACATGGAGTTCCTCGCCCGCGAGGTCGCCAGCCTGCGGCTCGGCCTCGGCGAGGTCGCGACCCGCGACTTCATCCGCGGAGAGCTCCGCGGGCTGATGGCCGACCTGGACGAACGCGACGCCGACAGCTGATCCCCGGTGGAGCGGTCAGCGAGCGCGGCGCACGCGGCTCTCGTCCCACACCGGCTCGTCCGACTCGTACACCCGACCGTCCGCCCCGAACACCAGGAATCTGTCGAAGCCGCGGGCGAACCAGCGATCGTGAGTGACCGCGACGACGGTCCCCTCGAACGTCGAGAGGGCCTGCTCGAGCGCCTCGGCCGAATGCAGGTCAAGATTGTCGGTCGGCTCGTCCAGCAGCAACAGGGTGGCGTGGGACAGCTCGAGCAGCAGGATCTGAAAGCGGGCCTGTTGGCCGCCCGACAGCTGCTCGAAGACCTGCTCGCCTGCCTTCGCGAGCCCGTAGCGGTCCAGTGCCTTGGCAGATCCCTCGTGGCCCATCCCCCGGCGGTGCCCATCGCCGTGGTGCAGGATCTCCAGCAGCGTCCGACCCAGCAGGGACGGGTGCTCGTGGGTCTGGGCGAACCAGCCGGGCCGCACGCGGGACCCGAGCCTGGCCTTGCCGGTGTGCTCGACCGGCGGTGGGATCACGTCGCCGACCGGCTCGTGCTCGATCTCGGGTCGGGAACCACCGGCCGCGAGGAGCCGAAGGAAGTGGGACTTGCCCGAGCCGTTGCTACCCAGCACCGCGATTCGCTCGCCGAACCACACCTCCAGGTCAAATGGCTGCATCAATCCGGTCAGCTCGACCTGATCGGCGGTCACCGCACGCTTGGCCGTGCGACCGCCCTCCAGCCGCATCCGCAGGCTCTGGGCGATCGGAACCGCTTCGGGCGGACCCTCCCGCTCGAACCGCTCCAACCTGGTCTGTGCAGCCTGGTAGCGGGCCGCCATGTCGGAGTTGTACGCCGCCTTCTGCCGGTACATCAACACCAACGCCTTGAGCTTGGTCCGCTCCTCGTCCCACCGCAGCCGCCGCTCCTCGAGCTTGGCGTTGCGATCGATCCGCGCCTGCAGGTAGGTCGAGAATCGCCCGGGGTGCACCCACAGCGAGCTTCCGGCCGCGCCCGGCTCCAGCGTTGCGATCCGTCCAGCCACCCGCTCGATCAGCTCACGGTCGTGGCTCACGAACAGCACCGTCTTGGGTGATTCGACGAGCTGCTCCTCGAGCCACCGCTTGGCCGGCACGTCCAGATAGTTGTCCGGCTCGTCCAGCAGCAGCACCTGCTCCGGCCCGCGCAACAACGCCTCCAGCACGAGTCGCTTCTGCTCGCCGCCCGACAACGTCGTGACCGCTCGCCATTGCGCCTGCTGGAACGGCACCCCCAGGGCCGCCATGGTGCACACGTCCCACATCGCCTCGTGCTCGTAGCCGCCCGCGTCACCCCAGTCGACCAGCGCCTGCGCGTACGCCATCTGGTCGGCCTCGTCGTCGCGCTCCATCATCAGCAGCTCGGTGCGGTCGACTTCCGCGGCGGCATGCCGCACGGCGGGCGGCGCGACCGAGACCACCAGGTCGCGGACCGTCGACTCGTCCCGCACCGATCCCACGAACTGGCGCATGACTCCCAGTCCGCCGGAGATGGTGACGGCACCCTCGTGCGGGTCCAGGTCTCCCGTCGCAATCCGGGTCAGTGTCGTCTTCCCACTGCCATTGGGTCCGATCAACGCGACCTTCGTGCCTTCGCCAACGCGAAGGCTGACCTCGTCGAGCAGGGGTCGCCCATCGGACAGCGTGAAGCTGACGGAGTTGAGGTCGAGGTGTCCCACCCGTTCATCCTTCCACCGACCCTGGCGCTTAGGTCACACTCGGGGACGGGCGCGCGGTGCGTCCACGTACGATGGAGGCATGTCTGTGGTCACCGAAGAGCAAGTCCGCGAAGCCCTCAGCACGGTCAACGACCCTGAGATCAAACGGCCGATCACCGAGCTCGGAATGGTGGACGGCGTCACGATCGAAGAAGCGCAGATCACTGTGCGTCTGTTGCTGACCGTGTCCGGATGTCCCCTCAAGGACACCCTGAACCGGGACATCACCGCAGCCGTCGCCACAGTCGCTCCGGCCCACGCCGTCGTCGTCGACATGGGCGTCATGACCGACGAGCAGCGCAAGAGCATGCAGGAGATGCTGCGCGGTGGACGCACCGAGAAGGAGATCCCGTTCGCCCAGGCCGGATCGTTGACCAAGGTCTACGCGATCGCCTCGGGCAAGGGTGGCGTCGGCAAGTCGACCGTCACGGTCAACCTCGCGCTCGCGATGGTCAAGCGCGGCCTCAAGGTCGGCATCATCGACGCCGACATCTACGGTCACTCGATTCCCGACATGCTCGGCGTGGGCGACCTGCGACCCACCCAGGTCGAGGACATGATCATGCCCGTCCCGGTCAAGGGTCTCAAGGTCATCAGCATCGGGATGCTCAAGCCCCGCAAGGACCAGGTCGTCGCGTGGCGCGGACCGATGCTCGACCGTGCCCTCGTGCAGATGTTGAGCGACGTCTACTGGGGCGACCTGGACGCGCTGCTGCTCGACCTCCCGCCGGGTACCGGCGACGTCGCGATCAGCCTCGGTCAGCACCTGCCCAATGCCGAAGTGCTCGTCGTGACGACTCCGCAGCCCGCCGCGGCGGACATCGCTGAACGAGCCGGCACAATGGCCTCGATGATGCATCAACGCGTCGTCGGGGTCATCGAGAACATGTCCTACCTTCAGCTTCCCGGCGGCGACCGGATGGAGATCTTCGGTTCCGGCGGAGCGACCCGCGTCGCCGAGGCACTCAGCGCGCGATTCGGTTACGACGTCCCGATGCTGGGACAGATCCCGCTCGACCAAGAGCTTCGCGAAGGTGGGGACATCGGCAATCCGATCGTCGAAGCCGACCCCGACTCCGAGGCCGCCAAGATCCTGCAAGGAGCAGCCGACCGGCTCAGCGGCCGCTCCCGCGGTCTGGCCGGCATGCAGCTGGGGCTCGCCCCAGCCGGACGGCTGTAGGCAGTCCCACGTGCTTGGCATGGGGCTGCCTGAGATCGGAGTCGTCCTGGTCGTCGCCATGCTCGTCTTCGGTCCTGACCGGCTGCCGGACCTAGCCAAGCAGGCTGCCGGATTCGTGCGGACGCTGCGCCGAATGGCCGACAATGCCAAGGACGACCTCGGTCGCGAGCTCGGCGAGGACCTGTCCGGTCTCAATCTCCGCGATTTGGATCCGCGGGAGATCGTGCGTCGCAACTTCCTCGACGAGGACGACACGACTCCGGCCGCGATCAAGGAGAGCCGCATTCTGCGACCGGGTGAGACGCCGCCGTACGATCCGGAGTCCACGTAGCTCGTCCGTCAGGCCACGCCTACCCACGTGGTCATCCGGTCGAGACCACCGCGGATCCTCTCCGTCGTCGACTGGTCATAGGTCCCGCTGGGCAGCTTCGCGATCGCCCGGGCGACTCGCTCGACGTCAGCATCGGTGACGATCGTGTACACGACACCGTCATCGTCCCAGGTCACCAGCATCGGTACCCCGTCGCGAACGAACACGTCGGAGCCGCTGATCCGGGTCGGCGCGAAGCCCTTGATGCTGTCGGGATCCAGCGAGCCGTTCTGCTCGAACAGATTGAGCCTGACGGTGCCGTTGGTATAGCTCAGGGCGACGATCTCACGATGGTCTGCCAACGAGCCAGAGGTGCGGTGCAGATCGCCGGCGAGGGTCACGTGGCACGGCCACCCCGAGCCATCCAGCTCCTCCATCGACGTTCGGGACAAGATGTTGCCCGCCTGCACGGTCGCCGGTCCGGAGAAGTCGGCCAGGTAGCGATGGAAGGGCGGGGCGACCTCGTCGCCAATCCGTTGCTCGAGGCCACCGACCGCATATGCCGTACCAACCATCGCAGCAGATGCACTCACCAGGACCACACAGGCCCGGAACGGCGCCGAGTGCCGGATCCGCTCCCACCGGCGGTCGCGGGGCGGTGGAGCGGTCGCCAATCCGGACAGTGAGGCCAGCAGCGCCTGAGGCGGCTCAGGGCTGGCGACCGTCGACATTCGCGACTTGAGCAGGCGCTGCTGGCGCACAGCGCTGGCACAGCTGTCGCAGCCCTGCAGGTGCGACATCGCATCGCGCGTCGCGGACTCGGACAGCTGTCCGTCAACGAAGCCGGCAACATCGGCACCCAGATGAGCCATCAGATCCCGACCGGTCCCACGAATCGAGTACGTCCCTGCCGGGGAGCGCGGTGCGCGAGCGCCTCCCGCAGCTGGGTGCGGCCGCGATGGATCCGGGAGCGGACCGTGCCGAGCTTGATGCCAAGGACGTCGGAGATCTCCTCATAGGACAATCCTTCGATGTCGCACAGCACCACCGCGACACGGAACTCGTCAGACAGCGAGGCCAGCGCGAGCTCGATGTCGGGATCGAAGTTGGCATCGTGCACCGCCGACTCGGGCAGGAGCTCCGAGCTCAGCAGCTTTTCCTCGGCGCCCTCGTGGAAACCATCCATCCGCAGGCGCGACTTCCGACGGACCCGGTCCAGGAACAGGTTGGTGGTGATCCGGTGCAGCCAGCCCTGGAAGTTTCCGGGCTGGTAGCTGTCCAGCGAGCGGAAGACGCGGATGAACACGTCCTGGGTCAAGTCCTCGGCGTCCTGACGATTGCCAGTCAGGCGGTACGCGAGCCGGTAGACCCGGGCAGAGTGCTCCGCCACGATGTTGTCCCAGCTGAGCATTGCCGTGTCCACGTCCTCTACCTTCATGACTGAATCGTTGCCCGCGTACCTGAGAGAACGCACTGAATCACCTGACTGTTCCCCAGATTCGTCAGCGGAGCCTCCCGAGTTCCCGGCTCGTCCACCGATAGGATTTGCTCCACCACCCCAATCGAGGAGCCGACCATCACCACCGCAGCCAGCCTGGCGTACGCCGAGGACTTCCTGAGCGAGGACGAGTATCTCGCTGCTGCGAGGCAGCGCGCCGACGAGGTCGGTGTCGTGCCGGTCAGTCCCGGAGCGGGTGCTGCGCTGTCGTTCCTCGCCTCGGCCGTACAGGCCAAGGCGGTCGCCGAGATCGGCACCGGCACCGGCGTCTCGGGCCTGTGGCTCCTGCGCGGCATGCAGCCCGACGGTGTGCTGACGTCGGTCGATCTGGAGGCCGAGCACCAGCGACTCGCCCGCGAGACATTCACCGAGGCCGGCTACGTGCCGCAGCGCTTCCGCCTCATCGCCGGATCAGGTCTCGACGTCATGCCGCGGCTGACCGACGCGGGCTACGACGTGGTGTTCCTCGACGCCGACAAGGTTGAGTACGGCGAATACCTGGAGCAGTCGCTCCGTCTCGTGCGACCCGGCGGGATCATCGTCTTCGACAACGTCCTGTGGCACGACCGGGTGGCCGATCCTGCCCAGCGCGACCCGGAGACCGTCGCGATCCGCGAAGTCGCGCAGCGCGTCAAGAACGACGAGCGCCTGCGCAGCGTGCTGCTGCCGGTGGGCGACGGCCTGCTGGCCGCTCAGCTGCTCTGATCGGCGTCACCGCACCGATTCAGTCCTCAAGGTCCTTTTCGTGCTCGAAGTTGGACGATGAGCGGAAGCCCGCTGGTCCGCGAACCACTGCCACGATCTCGCATGCCTCGATCGTGATCGGCGCACTACCGATGATCTTCGAGCCAGCCGAACTTGCGGCGACCTCCTCGAAGTCGGCCTGGAACGCCGCCCGCGCCTCGTCCGAGACGAAGACGTAGCTGCCCTCAAACCACTCGTGCTTGCGGACGCGCCACGACTTGAACCGCAGGCCGTCGAGGCCCGCAAACTTCGCGAAGGACTCCTCCTCCACGTACGCCCGCAACTTCTTGAGGGTCCCCTTCGGGCTGTCGACCAACGACCAGCGAACGGTCAGGCCGTACATCAGACCGCTTTGAGCTGGTCGCCCAACGTCGCCGCTTCCTCGTTGTTCAGCTCGACAACAAGTCGTCCGCCGCCCTCGAGCGGAACGCGCATCACGATGCAGCGTCCCTCCTTGGTGACCTCCATCGGGCCGTCTCCGGTCCGTGGCTTCATGGCCGCCATCGCTACCCCTCTCGATCTGTTGCTCCCACCGATCCGGTTGGGAGCGCGCACCCTATTATCGCCTATGGCCCGAGCGCGTCCGACCGCAGTCCCCACTGGAGGCACCATGAGCGATCCCAGCACAGCACCCGTCACGTACGAGGTGGCCGACGGCATCGGCACGGTGACATTCAACCGGCCAGATGGTATGAACAGCCTGACCCTGTCGACGAAGGTCGCGCTCCGGGATGCCCTGCACGCTGCGGCGGCCGACAGCGAGGTGCGCTGCGTCGTCCTGACCGGTGCTGGACGGGCGTTCTGCGTGGGCCAGGACCTCAAGGAGCACGTCGCCGAGCTGACCGGAGACTCGCACTCGCTGGGTGACACCGTGGCGGAGCACTACAACCCGGCCGTGACGGCGATCGCCACGATGCCCAAGCCGGTGATTGCCGCCGTCAACGGCATCGCGGCCGGTGCTGGTGCCTCGCTCGCCTTCGCGGCGGACTTTCGCATCCTGCGTCGCTCGGCCGGGTTCAACCTCGCCTTTGCCGGCATCGCGCTGTCCTGCGACACCGGCGCATCGTGGACCCTCCCTCGCCTGGTCGGGCACGGAAAGGCCACCGAGCTGTTGATGCAGCCGCGGACGATTCCCGCCGACGAGGCGTACACGCTCGGTCTGGCGACCGCGGTGGTCGACGACGAGGCCTTCAACGGCGAGGTCGCCGCGTTGGCCCGGTCGCTGGCCGATGGCCCCACTCTCGCGCTCGCCTCGATCAAGCGCGCACTCGCCTTTTCTGCGACGCACGACCTGCCGTCCTCCTTGGAGCACGAGGGACAGAAGATGGGGATCACCGGGGCGTCGGCCGACCACCTCGCCGCCGTGCAGGCCTTCCTGGCCAAGGAGAAGCCGAGCTTCACCGGCCGCTAGGCGGGTAGAGCTGACTCAGGCGAGCTTGCGATCCTGGAGGCGGGCTGCCTGGTCAGCGGACTCCTGCCAGGCCAGGACCTCTGCACGGGCCAGCAGCTCCGCGCTCTCGCTCGCCGCCAGTGCATCGCTGGCGTGACGAAGATCGAGCCGCGCCGACTCCAGGTCGGTCTGCGCGGATTCGACGTCGGCCTGCAGCGCCGCGCTGCGCGCACGCTCCTGCGACATCCGTTCGCGCGCACGGGCCAGCTCGATCTCGGCGGTGACCAGCGAGTCGCGAAGGGTGGCGAGCTGAGCGTCGCGCAACCGCAGGGACGAGCCCATCCGTTCGGCGAACTCGATGTGCTCGCGAGACCGCGCGACGGACAGCTGCCGATTGTCCTGGACCATGCCGGTCCGCTCGAGCGACCAGGCACGACGTCGTGCGACGAGCTCTGCCGACAGCAACCGGGCTGCGCCCAGTCCTGCCAAGGTGGACCAGATCGTCCCGGTGACCAGCACTGGCACTGTCGAGACGATGATGCTCACCACAGCCGCCAGCCCTGCCGAGATCAGCAGACCTGAGGCTCCTACCACCCTGCGGGACCGGGGCGTTCTCCGAGTTGATGCCATGCCCCGGAGCGTAGACGCACCACGCTCTGATTCGTCGGAGCCACGCCTGACCGAGCGGGGTCCGGTGTGACACATGAGGTTGAATCGCGACGACTCAGCTGGCGTCGCGGGCCAGACAGTCGGCGAGGTGATCGTTGACCATCCCAGTGGCCTGCATCAGGGCGTAGGCCGTGGTCGGCCCGACAAACCGGAACCCTCGCCGCTTCAGCGCCGCGGCCATCGCGATCGACTCCGGGGTCGTCGCCGGGACATCGGCGGGCGTCAACGGTGCCGGGGCGGGCGGGGGCGCGAACGACCAGACCAGATCGCTGAACGACTCGTCAAGCGCCTGCAGCGTGCGCGCGTTGCTGATCGTGGCCTCGATCTTGAGCCGGTTGCGCACGATGCCGACGTCATCGAGCAGGCGAGCCACCTCGGTCTCACCGAAGCCCGCCACCGCGGCCGGATCGAAACCCGCGAACGCCTCACGGAAACGGTCCCGCTTGCGCAGGATGATCGCCCAGGAGAGGCCGGACTGGAACGCCTCGAGTGACATGCGCTCGAACAGCTCACGGTCTCCACGCAGCTCGCGGCCCCACTCGGTGTCGTGGTAGTCGGTCATGGCTGGATCGTGGCCCCACGGGCATCGCACGAGGCGATCGTGATCAGTCGTTACGCTCACGGGTGTGACTCTGCCACCTGCTCCGGACACCGTGCGTCTGGGCACGCGCGCGTTCTTGCCCACCGATCTGGCGCTGATGGCGATCATCAACCGCACACCGGACTCGTTCTACGACAGCGGCGCGACCTTCGACCTCGCTCCGGCGCTCGATCGACTGGCCAAGGCCGTGCGGGACGGCGCCGACATCGTCGACATCGGTGGCGTACGAGCCGGCTACGGCCCCGAGGTCGACGCCGCCGAGGAGCTCCGCCGCACCGCCGATCTCGTCGCGGAGGCGAGGTCGGGGTACCCCGACCTCGTGATCAGCGTCGACACCTGGCGCAGCGAGGTAGCCGACGAGCTGTGCCGGCTCGGGGCAGACCTGGTCAACGACACCTGGTCAGGCCACGACCCCGAGCTCGCCGCGGTCGCGGCACAGCACGGGGCGGGCCTGGTGTGCAGTCACACCGGCGGCATCGGCCCGCGCACCGATCCACACCGCTCGGCCTACGACGACGTGGTCGGCGCCGTGATCGCGACCGTCACGGCGCTCGCTGAGCGTGCAGTCGACGCCGGGGTGCGCAGGGACGGCATCTTGATCGACCCGACGCACGACTTCGGCAAGAACACTCGGCAGAGCCTGGAGCTGACCCGCCGGCTCGACGAGCTTGTCGCGACCGGATGGCCCGTGCTCGTCGCGCTGTCCAACAAGGATTTCGTCGGCGAGACGCTTGACCTGGACAAGGACCACCGCCTCCCCGGAACGCTGGCCGCCACGGCGATCTCGGCGTGGCAGGGGGCCCGCGTGTTCCGTGCTCACAACGTGGCCGAGACTCGGCAGGTGCTCGACCTCGTCGCGTCCGTCCGCGGCGATCGGCCGCCCGCTGTGAGCCGGCGGGGGCTCGCCTAGGCGTCCTTGGCCACGAACCAGGCGACCGCCTCGTCGACGTCGTCGGTCAGGTGCAACATGTCCAGGTCCTTCTGACCGATCTTGCCGTCGACCAGCATCGTGGTGCGCAGCCAGTCGATCAGGCCACCCCAGTACTCGGTGCCGAACAGGACGATGGGAAATGAGGTGATCTTCTGGGTCTGCGCGAGGGTCAGAGCCTCGAACAACTCGTCCATCGTGCCGAAGCCGCCCGGGAGCACGACGTAACCCTGGGCGTACTTGACGAACATCGTCTTGCGGACGAAGAAGTAGCGGAAGTTGATGCCCAGGTCCACCCACTCGTTCATGCCTTGTTCGTGCGGGAGCTCGATGCCCAGGCCCACCGACACTCCGCCGCACTCGCTCGCGCCCCGATTGGCCGCCTCCATCGCCCCAGGCCCGCCTCCGGTGATGACCGCGTATCCCTCGCGGCAGATCTTCTCGGCGATCTGCCGGGCCGCTTCATACATCGGGTCGTCGGGCTTGGTGCGAGCCGAGCCGAAGATGCTCACCGCCGGTCCCAGCTCGGCCAGGCCACCGAAGCCCTCCACGAACTCTGACTGGATGCGCAGCACCCGCCACGGATCGGTGTGCACCCAGTCGGTGGCACCGCGGGAGTCGAGCAGGCGCTGGTCGGTCGTGCTGTCGGGTCGCTGCGACCGCTTAAGTCGGACCGGACCCTTGTGATGCAGGTCAGGACGGGGCGCTTCGGGGTTGCTCATGCGGTCAGCCATTTCGTGAGTCGGTCGTGCACCCGGTGCAGGTGCTCGACGGGAACGTGCTCGTCGGCCTTGTGGGCGAACAGCGGGTCACCGGGGCCGTAGTTGACCGCGGGGACGCCGAGGACGGTGAACTGCGCGACATCGGTCCAACCGAACTTCGGATGCACCTCTGCACCGACCGCCTCGACGAAGGCCGCTGCGGCAGGATGCCCGAGCCCGGGGAGGGCACCGGGTGCCGAGTCTGTGACGGTGAGTCCGAAGCCTTCGAAGGTCTCCTGCAGATGCTGGTGCGCCTGCTCCTCCGACCGGTCGGGGGCGAAGCGGAAGTTGACCGTCACGATGGCCTCGTCCGGTACGACGTTGCCCGAGACGCCACCGGTGATCCCCACAGCACTGAGTCCCTCGCGGTACGTGAGCCCGTCGATCTCGACCTCGCGCGGAACGTAGGCGTTGAGGGCGTCCAGCACCGGCGCCAGCGCGTGGATCGCATTGCTGCCCATCCAGGAGCGAGCCGAGTGGGCCCGTTCCCCCGCGGTCCGGATGTCGACCCTCATGGTGCCCTGACAGCCGGCCTCGACACCGGCGTTCGAGGGCTCCATGAGGATTGCGAAGTCACCGGCCAGCAGCTCGGGGCGCTCGCGCGCGAGCCGACCCAGGCCGTTGAACTTCGCGGCGATCTCCTCGGCGTCGTAGAAGACGTACGTCACGTCGCGTACCGGTGCGGAGACCGAGGCAGCGAGCAGAAGCGCGATCGCCACCCCGCCCTTCATGTCACAGGTGCCCAGTCCGTGGAGGGTGTCTCCCACGAGCCGGGACGGCAGGTTGCCATTCGCGGGCACAGTGTCAAGGTGCCCCGCGATCACGACTCGTTCGGAACGGCCCAGTGACGTGCGGGCGACGATCGTGTGGCCATCTCGGACCACCTCGAGATGCGGAAGGGCAAGCAGGGCGGTCTCGACGGCGTCGGCGATGACCTGCTCCTGCAGGCTCTCCGAAGGAATGTCGACGAGCGCGGCGGCGAGGGTGACGGGATCGGCGGTCAGGTCGAGTACGGGCACAGGTTCATTCCACCACGCGCGCCGGTGGCGGTGGCGTCACGCTGTGGGGAAGACGCAGAACTCGTTGCCTTCGGGATCGGTCATGACAGTCCAGCGCAACGGCTCGCCCACGACGTCCACGATCGTTGCGCCCGCGTCGACCAGGTCGTCGACCGTCGAACCGTCGAGCAGCCTGACGTCCCAGTGGATGCGGTTCTTGACGATCTTGGGCTCGGGCACCGGCACGAAGTCGAACCCCTCGAAGGTCGACCCGGGGATGCCTTCGACGGAGGAGTATCCGTCGTCGTGGTGCGTCAGCGTGCCGCCGATGATTTCGGCCCACCATTCGGCGATCGACGACTGGTCGCGCGAGTCGATCGCGATGGCCTTCAAGCACCTCGCAGGGGGCTCGTCGTAGGTGAACACGCAGAATTCACCACCCTCGGGATCGCTGAACGTGGTCCATGCGAACTCGCCGTCGCCAGTGAGCTGCTCCAGACCGGCAAACGGTTCCAGCGAGTCGGCGCGGACGTCGACGTGCACGCGCTGCTTGACGACCTTGGGCTCCGGCACGAGGTTGATCCAGATCTCCTCCCCTGGCCCCGACCCCCGGAGGTATCCGTCACCGTCCTGGAGAGTCTCGGACTCGTAGCCCAGCGTGCGAGCCCAGAAGCCCTGTACCGCGGACACGTCGGCAGCATCGATGCACAACGCCTTATAGGTCACCAGAGGCATGCCGTCACGCTAGTGCCGTGCTTGGACGAGCGCGAGGGGATCTGTGCGTGCTCTCGCCACAACTGCGGGCCGGGCATCTGACCCGAGAGTCCGCGACGAGCTCAGCAGTCGCTGAGCGCGACTGGCGCAGCACCCCGTAGGCTGGATCAATCCAGATACCGATGGAATCTCAAATCTCGAGGACTCCGCATGCCGTTGCTCAACACGCCGCTCACCCTCCCATGCGGACAAGTGCTGCCCAACCGATTCATGAAGTCGGCGCTCAGCGAAGCGCTTGGCGATCGCGACCACGCGCCCACCCGCGAGCTGGACCAGCTCTACACCACGTGGGCCGATGGCGGTTACGGGCTGATCGTCACCGGCAACGTCATGATCGACCGGCAGCAGCTCGGCGAGGCCGGGAACGTGGCCATCGAGGACGATCGCCACCTCGAAGCACTCACCCGGTGGGCGAGCTCGACCGGCAAGGCCGGCGTGCCGATCTGGATGCAGATCAACCACCCCGGCCGCCAGTCGAACCCGTTCGGACGCACGCAGCCGGTTGCCCCGAGCCCCATCGCCCTCAAAGTCCCCGGCGCGAAGATGCCGGCTGAGCTCACTGCGGAGCAGATCGAGGAGATCATCCAGCGCTTCGCCACCACCGCCGCGGTGGCCGAGCGAGCCGGATTCGACGGCGTGCAGATCCATGGCGCCCACGGCTACCTGGTCGCCCAGTTCCTGTCCCCGTTGTCCAACCAGCGCGAGGATGACTGGGGGGGAACGCCCGAGAAGCGCATGCGGTTCGTGGTCGAGGTGCTGCGCCGCATCCGATCGACGGTCGCCCCGACTTTCGCTGTCGGCATCAAGCTCAACTCGGCGGACTTCCAACGCGGCGGATTCAGCCAGACGGAGTCGCGTGACGTCGTGGTGCGCCTGGCGGCCGAAGGTATCGACATGATCGAGATCAGCGGTGGATCCTACGAGGCGCCGGCGATGATGGGCGCCCGTGCCTCGACAGTCGCGCGCGAGGCCTACTTCCTCGAGTACGCCGCCACGGTGCGCGAGGTGGCGCCTGACGTGCCATTGGCGGTCACGGGCGGATTTCGCTCCCGCGTGGCCATGGAGTCGGCGCTTCAATCAGGAGACTGCAACATGATCGGCCTCGGGCGACCGGCTGCCACGACACCCGATGCGCCGGCGCAGATCCTCGACGAGGTCGTCGACACGCTCGATTCACACCGACGCCAGCTCACCGGCGCCGCACTGATCGGCAAGGTCGCGGACACCAAGGCGCTGGACGGGCTCATCGACCTGCAGTGGCACACCGATCAGCTGCATCGCGTCGGAGCCGGCAAGAAGCCCGACCTGGATCGTCCGTCCTGGAAGACCACCGTCTCGATGCTGCGCCGCAACGGCTCGGACATTCTCCGGCGCAAACGCTCCTGAGTCGACCGGCACCGAAGACGGTTCGGTCCTTGTCACTGAGCTCGGACCGACCTGACGCGACATGAGTCCGCTCGCGGATGACGCTCCACATCTGTTTTCGTGGCATCGGACACACTGGGACCATGATCGACACGTTCACCGGCCACATAGCCGGTCTCGGCACAGCCTCCGGTGTGCGAATCGTGGTCGGGGTGTGGAACCAGAGCCGGTTCGGATCCTTCGCAGACGTCATGGTCGAGGACGCCGTCGGGCACCGGACCCTGCTGGCCCCCCGTCAGGAGGTCGCGGACTTCGTCGCCTCGACCTACACCTTCGACGAGGTGCGGATCGAGCCCGTCTCGGTCGAGCCTGGTGCCGAGTGGTCGGTGCACACGCGCTCGCTCCAGCTGCGGTTCACCCCCGGGGGCCGACTGTGGGTCGGTCCACTCCTCGGCATGGTGCCTGCACCGCTGCGACGATCTGCCACCTGGGCCAAGGTCTGCAACCCGATCGCCGGCCGGCTGATGCCGGGCGTTCAGACCTACGGAACCGCCGGTGGCGGGCGGACCGAGTGGTACGCCGCGCGCGACGTGCACCGGCTCGCCGCGGCACGAGCGACCTGGGAGGGCGAGGAGCTGGGCGCGCTCGCACCAGTCATGCCGCCCGTACGCTTCGGATTCGCGTCCGCGCCGGCAGAACCCACCCTCACCGAGCTGACGTCCTACGTGCGGGGATAGGTCGTTCGTTCGTCGCCACGGTCACCACGCGCGATGCGACCGGACGCGGCTAGCGGAAGCCGGCGCTGCCTGCGGGATTTCGGATCTTCTCGCCCTTGGCCCGGGCCGAGTCGGCGAGAGCGGTCTGGAACGAGAGCATCCTCTGGGTGAGGTCGGCATCGCCCGCGGCCAGGATGCGTACCGCCAGGAGCCCGGCATTGCGGGCGTTGCCGATCGAGACCGTCGCAACCGGGACACCCGCGGGCATCTGCACGATCGACAACAGGGAGTCCATGCCGTCGAGGTGCTTGAGCGCGACCGGCACACCGATGACCGCCAACGGTGTGACCGCCGCCAGCATGCCCGGCAGGTGCGCCGCTCCCCCGGCTCCGGCGATGATGACCTCGATGCCGCGACCGTGGGCCTCGCGACCGTAGGCCAGCATCTCGTCGGGCATTCGGTGCGCCGAGACGACATCTGCCTCGAAGGGGATGCTGAACTCGGCAAGCGCCGTCGCGGCCGCCTCCATGGTCGGCCAGTCGGAGTCCGACCCCATGACGATCCCTACGCGAGCCTGGTCAGTCATGAGGTCACTCCATCTGTGAAGAGGTGCGCTGCGTGGCGTGCCCGGAAGAGCGCGTCGTCGAGATCTGGTCCGTACGCCGTCACGTGGCCAACCTTGCGCCCGGCCTTGACCGCCTTGCCGTAGAGGTGGACCCTGACGTCCGGCACCGCGGCGAGCGCGACAGCTCGTTGCGCGTCGAGGTCGTCGACCGCCCCGCCGAGGATGTTGACCATGACCGCCCAGGGCGAACGTGCGCCGGCCGGTCCCAGCGGCAGGTCGAGCACGGCCCGTAGGTGGTTCTCGAACTGGCTCGTGTGAGCGCCGTCGATGGTCCAGTGACCCGTGTTGTGCGGCCGCATCGCGAGCTCGTTGACCAGCAGGCGACCGTCGGTCGTCTCGAACAGCTCCACCGCCAGGATGCCCGTGACGCCAAGCTCGGTCGCGATGCGCTCGGCCATGGCGCGTGCCTGCGCGTCGAGGGCCGGGTCGAGGTCCGGTGCGGGCGCGATGACCTCGGCGCAGACGCCGTCGGCCTGGCGGGACTCGACGACTGGATAGGCGACCACCTGGCCCGAGGGCGAGCGAGCAACCAGCGCTGACAGCTCGCGTCGAAAGTCGACGAGCTCCTCGGCCAGCAGACCACGGCCCGAATCGAATGCCGCATCGGCGTCAGCCATCGCGCGAACGACCCAGACACCCTTGCCGTCGTAGCCGCCGCGGGTGGTCTTGACGACTGCCGGCAAGCCGAATTCCTCGAGGTCTGCGCGCGAGGCGATCACGGCACTGCGTGGGCAGGGGACGCCCAGACCGCTGAGTCGGCTCCTCATGTCGCTCTTGTCCTGGGCATACAGCAGCGCATCAGGCCCGGGGCGGCAGGCATGCCCCTCGGCCTCGAGGGTGCGCAGGTGCTCGGGGGGAACGTGCTCGTGGTCGAACGTGACGACCGGGGTCGCGGCGACGACGGTACGCAAGGTGTCTAGGTCGGTGTAGTCGCCCACGACGTGATCCACGATGACCTGTGCCGCAGACACGTCAGGGGCCTCAGCGAGGAGCCTGAGATGGATGCCGAGACCGACAGCGGCCTGCTGCATCATGCGAGCCAGCTGGCCTCCGCCAATGACCGCGAGCTGGGGTGGGGGCACGGCGCCAGCCTATCGGGAGCGGAAGACGCGGCGTTCGCTCACCGTGATCGGTGAGACGACGCCGAACCCGCGGAGCGGTCTGGGCGGCAGGGCACGGGTGTCGAACTCGTCGTCAAGCGAAGCGGCGGTGGCCTCGTCGATCAGCACCCGATTGCTCCGTGCGACATGCGAGAGCCGCGCGGCCAGGTTGACCGGCGGGCCGAAAACATCGCCCAGGCGGCTGATCGCCGAGCCCGTCGCCAACCCCACACAGATGTCCGGCATGTCATCGCGCGAAGCGATCTGTCTGACCAGGTCGAGCGCTGTGCGCGTGCCCTCCTGCGCCTCGGCCGTCACGAAGAGAACCGCATCACCCATGGTCTTGATGACCCGACCGCCGTGCGCCGTGACGATGTCCGTGCACCGCGTCTCGAAGTTCTCGACCAACATTCCCAGGGTGGAGTCGTCGAGCTCGTTGGACAAGGTGGTGAAGCGGGACAGATCGGCGAATCCCACGGTCATCACCGTGGACAGCAGCTCTTCGTCGGCCGCGCCGAGGGCCTCGACCCGGGCGGCTGCGGCGGCCAGGTGACGACGCCAGGCGTAGATCATCAGCTCCTCCAGGCCTGGCGCGACGCCGGTGGCCAGGCCGACGGCGGCCTCCAGACGACTGCCGGACTTGCCGCCCCCCACATCGTGCTCGACCTGATCGACCAGCGTCGAGACCTGCCAGTCGGCGAGCCGCGACATCGTGGTGCCGAGCGCACGCGTCATCCGGAACACGGTCTGCTCGTCGAGGAGCCCGGACTCGATCGATGCGGCCACCGCGGCGACTGCTTCGACGTCCGGGGCGCCGTAGGCGACGGCGTCACCGGTGTCGGGGAAGCCCAGAGCCCGCCACAGTCGTTTGCCGTCCTCGAGGCTCAGCCCGCCCTTGTCCGCCACCTCGGTGCTCGTGAGGTTCAGCTCGCCGCCGAGGATCAGCCGGGCGAGATCATCACGGAGCTCAGATCGATTCATCACTCGGCGTGTTGTCGTGCTTCTCGAAGACGAGGTTGGACACCGTTCGGTGGAACGCCTCGATATGCGGAATGTCCCGGAGCTGCAGGCCAGCCTGCTCGCTGGCATCGTGGATGATCAACGTGCCGCAGCCGAGGATCCGGTCGTTGAGGTTCTTCTCGAAGGCGACGTCGTTGATGCGGTTGAGCGGGATGACCCGACCCGAGCGGGTCAGCAGCCCCTTCTGCTCGACGATGCGCTTGTTGGTCAAGGTGTAGGTCCAGGTGAGCCACTTGAGGAATGGCAGCACCGAGCCCCACAGGATCAGGATCGCCATGCCGGCGATGACGATCCACCGCGGGATCCCACTGCCTGAGTCGCTCACCTGATGGATCAAGAAGCCTCCCGCACCCGCCACGACGAGCAGGATCAGGAACGGGATCGTCAGCACCTTCAGGTGCGTGCGGGTGTTGGCAACGGTCTGTTCGCCATCGATCATCAGCTTGCGAGGAAGACTCATGTGCTGATTTTCTCACGTCATGGGTCGCACGTGGGTGATATCGCCCGCGCTGATCGCCGTACCGTCGACCAGCAAACGGCCCAGATCGTCGATCCCGGTGGCTTGACCCTCCAGTGAGCCCCCGTCGGGCAGACTCACCCGGACCCGCGTGCCCAGCGTGACGCATCGCCTGGCGTACGACTCCCGGATGCCCGCGGCAGGGTCGCCACCCGTCGCCGACCAGGCCCGATAGAGCGCCTCGAGATTGCGTAGGAAGACCCGTAGCACCACCGTCCGGTCCGTCTCACTGGCGCCCTCCAGCGCCAACGAGGTCGCGCTCTGGACCGGCAGCTCGTCACGTCGCAGCGACACGTTGAGGCCCAGGCCGACGATCGCAGCGGCCCCAGTGGGGGTGTTGACGCGTTCCAGCAGGATCCCGGCGAGCTTGCGGCCATCGACCTCGACGTCGTTGGGCCACTTGAGGCCAGAGACCACCCCGCACTCGCGCGCCGTCGCGTCGACCGCGAGACCGACCAGCAGAGGGAGCCACACCCACCGCGCCGTCGGCACGCCCTCTGGGCGCAGCAGCACCGACACGATCACCCCCGACCCCACCGGCGACTCCCATACCCGGTCGAGTCGGCCACGACCGGCGGTCTGCAGGTCCGTCGTGTGGATGACCCCCTCCGGGGCCCCGGCTCGTGCAGCATCGGCGACGTCAGCATTGGTGCTACCCGTCGTCGCCGACACGACGATGTCGGTCCAGAACCGGCCCGTTCCGACCAGGGCCGCGCGCAGGACGGAGGCGTCGAGCGGCGGTCGGTCCAGGTCACGGTAGGCCATGAGAACAGCCTCACATACCGGTCCCGAACTTCGATCGTTACGCTGGCCCCCGTGACCGAACACGAGATCGAAGCCCACCCCGAGCTCCACACGACCGCCGGCAAGCTGGCCGACTTCCAGCGTCGGCACACCGAAGCCACGGTCGACATGGCCGAGCGCGCTGCCGAGAAGCAGCACGCCAAGGGCCGCCAGAGCGCCCGCGAGCGGATCGAGCAACTGCTCGACGAGGGCTCGTTCGTCGAGCTCGACGCCTTGGCGCGTCACCGCAGCACGGCGTTCGGTCTGGACAAGAGTCGGCCGCTGGGCGACGGGGTGATCACCGGTTACGGCACGATCGACGGCCGGCAGGTGTGCGTCTTCAGCCAGGACTTCTCAATCTTCGGCGGGAGCCTCGGACAGGTCTACGGGGAGAAGATCGTCAAGGTCATGGAACTGGCGATCAAGTCCGGCTGCCCGATCATCGGAATCAACGAGGGCGCCGGGGCCCGTATCCAGGAGGGCGTCGTTTCGCTGGGCCTCTACGGCGAGATCTTCACCCGCAACGTCCACGCCTCGGGCGTCATCCCGCAGATCTCGCTGATCATGGGCACCAACGCAGGCGGACACGTCTACTCCCCCGCCATCACCGATTTCGTCGTGATGGTCGACAAGACCTCGAACATGTTCATCACCGGCCCGGACATCATCAAGACCGTGACCGGCGAGGACGTCTCGATGGAGGACCTGGGTGGAGCGCGCACGCACAACACCAAGTCCGGCAACGCGCACTACATGGGCGCTGACGAGGAAGACGCCCTCGAGTACGTCAAGGCGCTGATCTCGTACCTGCCGCAGAACAACATGGAGGAGCCCGAGCCGTACGACGAGGTCGCCGATCTCGAGCCCACCGAGACCGATCTGGCGCTGGACACCCTGATCCCGGACTCGGCCAACCAGCCCTACGACATGCACACCGTGATCGAGTCGGTCGTCGACGACGGTGACTTCCTCGAGGTCATGCCCCTGTTCGCACCCAACATCCTGATCGGCTACGGCCGGGTCGAGGGCCGCAGCGTGGGCATCGTGGCCAACCAGCCCATGCAGCTGGCCGGCTGCCTGGACATCGACGCCTCGGAGAAGGCCGCTCGTTTCGTTCGCACCTGCGACGCATTCAACATCCCGGTGCTGACCCTGGTCGACGTGCCCGGGTTCCTGCCCGGCACAGGACAAGAGTGGGACGGCATCATTCGTCGCGGCGCCAAGCTGATCTATGCCTATGCCGAGGCCACCGTCCCGCTCGTCACGGTGATCACTCGCAAGGCCTACGGCGGCGCGTACGACGTGATGGGGTCCAAGCACCTCGGTGCCGACATCAACATTGCCTGGCCGTCGGCCCAGATCGCCGTCGTCGGCGCATCGGGTGCGGTCGGCATCCTGTACCGCAAGGAGATCGCCGCCTCCGACGATCCGGATGCGACCCGCGCCGAGCTGATGACCGCGTACGAGGACGAGCTCTGCAACCCGTACCTCGCGGCCGAGCGAGGGTACATCGACGCAGTCATCGAGCCCAGCCAGACCCGCGCCGAAGTCGTCAAGGCGCTGCGTCTGCTCAAGACCAAGCGGGAGACACTGCCGCCCAAGAAGCACGGGAACATCCCGCTGTGACCCCCGAGCCGGCAGAAGGCGCCGAGAGCCCTCCGACCGAGCACCAGCCGATCCTGCGAGTCGTCAAGGGTGACCTGACTGCCGAGGAGCTCGCGGCACTCGTCGCCGTGGTCGCCGCCCGCAACGCTGCAGCAGCCCACGCAGCCGCTCGGACCAGGCCCGCCGCTCGCTCGCAGTGGGGCCACCCCACCCGTCAGGCTCGCCTCCCGCACCGATTCGGCCCCGACCTATGGCGCCGATCGGCGTTCGGCGGCTGACGATGCCGCTGACGCCGCTGGCCGACCATTCCGCTGCCGACTGGTTCGCCAGCGACCTTGCTCCCCGTGCACTGCGCACCATCTTGGGCCCGTCGGGGTTCGAGGCCTACGCCCGCGTGCTCCACGCGGAGCAGAGCCCCGGCGACGCTGAGCGCGACGAGGGGCATCTCCGGAATGACCTGCTCCAGGCGCTGTGCTCCGTGCTGGGCCGACACACGACCACCCCCGCAGCGTGCTACTTCGGCCTGTGGGAGGGCTACGGCGACATCCACGGCGGCGACGCGGTCGGCTTCCTGACCAGCTTCTCCGGACCGCCACGGTGGCCCGGAAGGATCTTCACCAAGGAGAAGCCACCGCCACCGGTGCCACCGGCGTTCCCGCCGTACGTCATGGACGGGCCGCTGCTGGGTGAGCAGTTCCTCTTCGCCGGCCGACTGGACCAGGCCGGCCAGTGGGGCGCCGCGTCCTACGGCCAGGGGGTGCCGCGCGACATCAACAGCCCGAACCTGATGTGGCCGGACGATCACGCCTGGTTCGTGACCACCAACATCGACAGCACCTGGACCGGTGTCGCCGGATCCGCCGCGCTGGTCGCCGAGCTGCTGGCAGAGCCACGGCTCGAGGTCGTGCGTGCTCGGTATGACGAGGCGGGGCTGCGATGAGGATCATTCTGGCGTCCGCCTCGCCTGCACGTCTCGCGACGCTGCAAGCCGGCGGCATCGATCCCGAGGTCATCGTCTCGGGGGTCAACGAGGATCGCATCACCTCACCCGACGCGGCCAATCTCGCGGCCGCGCTCGCCCAGCTCAAGTGCCGCACCGTTGCAGACCAGATCGACGGCGACGCACTGGTGATCGGTTGCGACTCCGTCCTGGCCTTCGAGGGTGAGACGTTCGGCAAGCCAGCCGGACCAGTGGAGGCTGCCGGGCGGTGGCGTCGCATGCGTGGCCGCAGCGGGGTGCTTCACAGCGGGCACTGCGTCCGTCGCGGCCAGCAGGAATTCGTCGAGACGGCCTCGACGATCGTGCACTTCGCCGACATCAGCGACGAAGAGATCGATGCGTACGTCGCGACCGGCGAGCCGCTCGCGGTCGCCGGCGCCTTCACGATCGACGGGCTGGGTGGCGCATTCATCAGCGGAATCGAGGGCGATCACCACAACGTCGTGGGCCTCTCGCTGCCCTTGCTCCGCGACCTCGTGGGTGACCTGGGAATCGCGTGGACCGACCTCTGGCGGACGACCGAACGCTGACTTCGTTAGTCTCGGGCGCGAAATAGTGGGACACTGGACAGACGATGGCAACCTCACCGCGGCGACGCCGCTACCACCCGTCCAGTCCGTTCCAGGCGAAGCCGGAAATCGCAGCCGAAGTGTACGAAGTGGGCGCCCGCGTCTCCCACGACACCTTCGGTCTCGGTCGAATCGTGAGCCTGCAGGGCACCATGTCGGCCCAGGTCGACTTCGGTGACGAGGTCAAGCACATCCCGCTGCCCTGCGCCAAGATGACCAACCTCTAGGTCTTCGTGCAGCTGGCCGCTACTCGACCGGCAGACCCAGCCCCCGTGCGATGAGCATGCGCTGCACCTCGGAGGTGCCCTCGCCGATCTCGAGGATCTTGGCGTCGCGGTAGAAGCGTGCAACTGGGTACTCCTCCATGAATCCGTAGCCGCCGAAGACCTGGGTCGCGATGCGCGTTGCGGTGACGGCGGCCTCCGACGTGTACAGCTTGGCGATGGACGCGGCCTGCTTGAACTCCTTGGACGTCGCTCCACCGTCCTTCATGGCTGCAGCCTGGTACGTGAGGGCACGACCGGCCTGGGCCATGACGGCGAGATCGGCGATCTGGAACGCGACGCCCTGCTTGGTCCCGATCGGCACCCCGAAGGTCGTCCGGTCCCCCGCGTAGTCCACGCACAGGTCGAGGCACGCCTGGATGCAGCCGACCGCCAGCGCGGCGATCGCGACCCGTCCGTCGTCGAGCGTGGCAAGGAACTGCGCGTAGCCGCGGCCGCGCTCACCGAGGAGGTGGTTGGCCGGGACCCGTGCGTCCGTGAACGACAGCGGGTGGGTGTCCGAGATGTGCCAACCGAGCTTGTCGTACGGCGCTTCCGCGACGAAACCGGGAGTCCCGGCCGGAATCACGATCGCCGAGATCTCCGGGCTGCCGTTCTCGCGGGTACCGGTACGTGCTGTGACCGTCACCAGCGAGGTGATCTCGCTGCCGGAATTGGTGATGAACTGCTTCGATCCGTTGACGACCCAGTCCTCACCGTCGAGGACAGCCTTGGTCTTGGTGGCGCTGGCATCGGAGCCCGCACCCGGCTCGGTCAGGCCGAAGCCGGCGACCCTGCGACCGGCGACGAGCTCTGGCAGCCACTGCTCCTTCTGCTCCTGGGTGCCGTACTCAAGGATTGGCGTGATGCCCAGGCCCACGCCCGCCTCGAGGGTGACCCCGATCGATTGGTCAACCCGGCCAAGCTCCTCGATCGCGACGCACAGGCTGGTGAAGTCACCGTCGGCTCCGCCGAACTCTTCCGGTGCGGTGAGTCCGAACAGGCCCAGATCGCCCATCTTGTGCACGACGTCGACGGGGAAGTGATGGTCCCTGTCCCACTGCCCCACGTGGGGAGCGACCTCGGCTTCGGCGAACTCACGCACGCTGCGGCGGAAGGTCTCGTGCTCACTGGAGAGGGCGAAAGTCATGGGTCGATGTTAACAACCGTTAACCAACCCGCACAATCGATCGGTGGCGTCAACCAACCTCGTACTCCTTGGCAAATCCCCAGGCCCTAGACTGCGGCAGGCAGAAGTGTCCTGAACAAGGAGAGCAATCCAGTGAGCAAGCCCCTGGCCAAGGTCCTGATCGCCAACCGCGGTGAGATCGCGGTGCGCATCGTCCGTGCATGCAAGGATTCCGGGATCGGCAGCGTCGCCGTCTATGCCGAGCCCGACCGGGATGCCGTGTTCGTCCGGCTCGCCGACGAGGCTTACTCCCTGGAGGGCTCCACGCCCGCGGAGTCCTACCTGTCGATCGAGAAGATTCTCGCGGTCGCCGAGAAGTCCGGCGCCGACAGCGTGCACCCCGGCTATGGCTTTCTCGCCGAGAACGCCGAGTTCGCGCAGGCCGTCATCGACGCCGGACTGATCTGGATCGGTCCGCCGCCGAGCGCGATCGACAACCTCGGTGACAAGGTCAAGGCCCGTCACATCGCACAGCGCGTAGGAGCACCGCTGGTCCCTGGTACCAAGGATCCCGTTGCCGACGCATCCGAGGTGCGCACGTTCGCCGAGGAGCACGGCGTCCCGATCGCGATCAAGGCCGCTTTCGGCGGTGGCGGTCGTGGCCTCAAGATCGCCTACACGCTCGATGAGGTCGAGGAAAAATTCGAGTCCGCCGTTCGTGAGGCCGTCAGTGCCTTCGGCCGCGGTGAGTGCTTCGTCGAGCGCTTCGTCGACAAGCCGCGTCACGTCGAGACCCAGTGCCTGGCGGACTCCCACGGCAACGTCGTGGTCGTCTCGACCCGCGACTGCTCATTGCAGCGTCGCCACCAGAAGCTGGTCGAAGAAGCGCCCGCGCCGTTCCTGACCGACGAGCAGGTCGAGATCCTGTACTCCTCGTCCAAGGCCATCCTCAAGGAAGCCGGCTATGTCGGTGCCGGCACGTGCGAGTTCCTGGTGGGCGTCGACGGGATCATCAGCTTCCTCGAGGTCAACACCCGACTGCAGGTCGAGCACCCGGTCTCCGAGGAGGTCACCGGCATCGACCTGGTCCGCGAGATGTTCCGCATCGCCGCCGGTGAAGAGCTCGGCTACGACGACCCCGAGATCCGTGGACACTCGATGGAGTTCCGCATCAACGCCGAAGACGGCGGCCGTGGCTTCCTGCCTGCCCCCGGCACGCTGACCACCTGGGCTCCCCCGTCGGGTCCCGGCGTCCGCCTGGACGGCGGCTACGAGCAGGGTGAGACGATCCCCGGATCGTTCGACTCCCTGGTCGCCAAGCTCGTCATCAGCGGAACCAGCCGCGAACAGGTTCTCGCCCGATCGCGACGGGCCCTCGACGAGTTCGTCGTCGACGGCATGCCGACCGTCATCCCCTTCCACCGTTCGGTCGTGGACGATCCGGCCTTCACCGCCGACGACGGCAGCTTCGGGGTCTACACGACCTGGATCGAGACCGACTACGTCAACGAGCTCGAGCCGTACGCCGGCTCCTCCGAGACCGACGAGCCAGACGAGCGTGAGCGCGTCGTCGTCGAGGTCGGCGGCAAGCGGGTCGAAGTGGTCCTGCCCGGTGGCCTGGGTGCGTCGGCCGCGCCGAGTACGACCAAGAAGGCCAAGCGCAAGGCCGGCAAGTCCGCCGGCGCTGCTGCCAGTGGCGACTCGCTCACCGCACCCATGCAGGGCACGGTCGTCAAGGTCACCGTCACCGAGGGTCAGACCGTCGCCGCGGGTGACCAGATCGTGGTCGTCGAGGCCATGAAGATGGAGCAGCCCATCAACGCGCACAAGGCCGGCGTCATCACCGGCCTCAGTGCCGAGGTCGGTGCGACCGTCACGTCCGGCGAGGTCATCACCGAGATCAAGGACTCCGAGCCCTCCGAGTGAGGCAGGGCGGTCAGCGACTACCGGTGGTGCGCCGGCGGTGAGCTGTCGACCTCGCCGTACGCGACGCCGGCCGCCCACACGATCACGATGACACCGATCCAGGTGCCGACGCCCTCGATCGAGAAACCGGTCGTCGGCACCACGAGATCTGTCAGCAGCAGACCCAGCGCGGTCAGCACGAGTGCGCCCACGATCGTGTAGCCGCGAGCGAATCGGTTGACCGTGCTGACCACGATCCCCCGCAGGGTGACCGTCAGAGCGGTGAACAGGACGACCGCGAGGACGAACCACCCGAACCGAATGTTGAACCGATCGAATATCCAGGCCGCGAACGCCAGCGAAGCGGCGTTGGCCACGGCCGAGATCACCACCGACTTCACAAGTGCAGGCATGGTCTGAGTATCCCAGATCCGCCTGGTGTTCAGCACACCACTCGGGGCGTCCGAGTCGACTCGAACAGCATCGGCTGACGCCGCGGGTTGGCGCCTAGAAACGGAACCAGTTCGACTTGAGGCCGAACGACCAACGGGCGTCGTTGCCCGAGATCGTCACGGTCCGGCTCGATCCCACCAGACTCATCGTGTCGACCCGCCCGCCCCAGTCGCCGAATCCGTTCCGCTTGAGGATCTCAAGCCGCTTCAGGGTGCCGATCGCGGGATACGCCTTCTCGATCGTGGCGGCGGTGACCGACTTGGTCCACGCGTGGTTCCCATTCCCGGACCAGCCGTCATACGGATCGTTGACGGCCTTGAGGTACGGCTGGCTGCCGGGCGCCGTGTAGCCACCCGAGGACGACGAGAACTGGGTGAACGCAGGTGAGCCGCCGTAGGTGAGGATCTTGCCGGCGGTCGCCCTGATCGCGGTGTCCGTGGCGGAGGTCTCGCGGGGCACGCCGCCGTAGACCTGGCACGAGGTGGTGCTGCAGATGTCGTAGTAGCGCGAACTGGTGATCGACCGCACGCCATAGGTCCGCGCAGCCACGGACTGAGCCTTGAGCGCTTCGGG
>NZ_JBAVDI010000071.1:0-4663 GCF_049587115.1 Aeromicrobium sp. | reverse complement strand
GCGATGGGTGCCGCGATCGAGGTGTTCGATGGTGCGACTGCGATCGAGGTCGATCGTTCGCGGTTCCTTCCGGTCAAGACCACCAACGACCTTCTGCTCCTGCGGTCGGACGTCTATGGCGTCGGCGCGGACTTCCGGCTCCGTGCACAGGTCGACCCGGTGCCGCTGGTCGACCTGGATCGACGCTTCTTCAGCACGATCGCCGACTTCGACGCCCGCCTCCCTGCGATGCCGTCGATGGTCGATGCAGACTCGCTGACCGTCAAGGGTGACTGGCGCTTCGGCCGCGACGTCGTGGTGCGCGGTGACGTGGCGCTCGAGGACACCGGCGCGGCCGAGAGCGTCCCTGCTGCGGCCCGGTTAGGCTGACACGCATGTCCCCAGGAGAAACCGACGGCAAATCGGAGCAGAACATGCTGCCGCTTGGTCCGGATGATCCTCAGGACTCGACCCCGGGAGCATCGCCGAGCACTGCGTCCGAGGACGCGGTGACGCAAGCGGTGCCCGTTCCACCTCCCGCGCCGGCAGCAGCGCAGGCTCCCGATCCAACGCCTCCGGCTGGGCCGAGGGTGCCCGCCCGGACCCCCGAGCAGGCCGCTCCGACCGCCACCGAGTCGACTGAGGCTGCCGCTGCGAGTCCTGCAGTGGAAACGACCAGGCGCCCGCGGCCGGCCAGCATTCGCGAGGGACTCCTGACGGTCGAGGACCATCTCGAGAAGATCCTGCGCGGCATCGGCCCCCTCGGCGCGTACGACCAGCCGCTCGTCGAGTCGTTGGGGTTGCCGCTGCATGAGGCGTTTGTCAGTCCCTCCGACCTGCCGCTGTTCGACAACTCCGCGATGGACGGCTACGCCATCCGCTCGGAGGATGTCGCCGGAGCGAGCCGGGATCAGCCGGTCGCCCTACCGGTCGTCGGAGAGATCGCTGCGGGCTCTGCGCGGCCGTTCGCGATCAGCGCCGGGACGGCGGTCAAGATCATGACCGGTGCGCCGATCCCGCGCGGTGCCGACTCGGTCATCCCGTTCGAGAAGACCGACCGCGGCAACGCCCGGGTCGAGATCTACGAGTCGACGACTCCCGGTGGTTGCATCAGGCCCAAGGGTGACGACGTGAAGGCCGGTGACACGGTGCTGGCCGAGGGCACTGTCCTGGGACCGCGCGAGATCGGGCTGCTGGCGTCGCTCGGCTCACCCCGGGTCAAGGCCCGCCCGCGTCCCCGCGTCGTGGTCATCTCGACCGGCAGCGAGCTGCGAGAGCCAGGGACCCATCTGGACTATGACTCGATCAACGACGGCAACAGCTACATGCTGGCCGCGGCCGTGCGCGCCGCCGGGGCGATCTGCTATCGCGTCGGCGCCGTGGATGACAACCCCAGGACGTTTCGCAAGGTGCTGTCCGAGCAGCTCGTGCGGGCCGACCTGGTCGTGACGAGCGGCGGAATCAGCAAGGGCGACCACGACGTCGTCAAGGAGACGTTGTCGGCGCTCGGCACGGTCGACTTCGTCGAGGTCGCGATGCAGCCGGGCAAACCGCAGGGCTTCGGACGGGTCTTCGACGAGCAGACCCCGATCATCACCCTGCCGGGCAATGCCGTGTCGGCGTACGTCTCGTTCGAGGTCTTCGTGCTCCCCGCCATCCGCCGGATGATGGGCCGCACGCCGTTCCGCCGGCCGATGGTGCATGCGGTGCTGGCGTCTGATCTGCGCTCGACGCCCGGTATCCGGCAGTACATCCGTGGCGTCTTCGAGGTCACTCACCGCGGCGCCAAGGTCACGCCGATCCAGGGCAACGGCTCCCATCTGGTCGGTGCGCTGGCCAAGGCCAATGCGCTGATCATCATCGGCGAGGACCAGACCGCGCTGAACCTCGGTGACACAGTTCGCACCCTTGTGCTCGATCGGCCGTTCTGACGATGATTCCGGACGCTGCACGGTGAGTGACTCACTCAGCCATCTCGATGGCCAGGGCCACGCACGGATGGTTGACGTCACGGGCAAGAACGTCACGTCGCGCAGTGCGACCGCTCGGGGTCGGGTCGAGGTCAGCGCTCGGGTCGTCGAGCTGCTTCGGGGGGAGGGTGTGCCCAAGGGAGACGCGATCGCGACGGCTCGCATCGCCGGCATCATGGCGACCAAGCGCACCCCTGACCTGATCCCGCTGTGCCACCCCCTGGCGATCGGCGGCGTCGATGTCGAGCTGGTCATCGGTGACGACTCCGTTGCCATCACCGCGACCGTCCGGACGGCCGACCGTACGGGAGTCGAGATGGAAGCGCTGACCGCGGTCAGCGTCGCGGCGCTCACCGTCGTCGACATGGTCAAGGCCGTCGACAAGCTGGCGCGGATCACCGACATCGAAGTCGTCGCCAAGTCCGGTGGCAAGAGCGGCGACTGGACCCGTTCGTGAGCAGCTCGCGCGGCAAGGGCGCGGTCGTCGTGGCATCCAACCGCGCCTCGGCCGGGATCTACCAGGACACCACCGGCCCGTTGATCGCTGACGCCCTGCGCTCCTGGGGGTTCGAAGTCGGCGAGCCTGCCGTCGTCGGGGACGGGCAGCCGGTGTCCGATGCCATCGCCGCGGCGCTGGCCGACGGGGTCGCGGTGATCGTCTCGACCGGGGGCACCGGCATCAATCCGACCGACCGCACGCCCGAGGCAACCCGACCGCTCCTGGACCGCGAGCTGCCCGGTGTGGCCGAGGCGATCCGAGCCCATGGAGTCGCGAACGGTGTGCCCACGGCGATGTTGTCTCGCGGTCTGGCGGGGGTCGCCGGATCCGCGATCGTGGTCAACCTGCCCGGATCGCGTGGCGGCGTCAAGGACGGGCTCACCGTGCTGGCCGATGTCCTGCCGCACGCAGTCGAACAGCTTGCCGGCGGGGATCATGCCGGCGGCAACCAGCCCGGTGGTGAGTCCTGAGTCCCGGATGGCCGGTGGAGCTGAGGCACGGACACGTCGGTGTACGTCCCCTGCGTCGTCGGGACGCGGCGGAGTGGGCGCGGCTACGGAAGGCCAATGCCGGCTGGCTCGGTCCGTGGGAGGCAACGCTTCCTCGTGAAGCCGGACGCCCAGCGACGTCCTACGCCGGGATGATCGGCACCCTGCGACGCCGGGCACGGCGCGGGCAGGCCATGCCCTTCGTGCTGACCTGGGACGACCAGATTGTTGGCATGCTGACGGTCAATGGCATCACGTGGGGATCGGCGCGGTGGGCGAGCCTGGGCTACTGGATCGCCGAGAGCCATGCCGGCCGTGGAATCACCCCGACAGCGGTGGCTCTGGTCACGGACCACCTGCTCGGGACGGTTGGTCTGCACCGCGTCGAGATCTCGATCAGGCCCGAGAACCAGGCAAGTCTCCGAGTCGTCGCGAAGCTGGGGTTCATCGAGGTCGGTCTGGCCCCGCGATATCTGCACATAGCGGGCGACTGGCGCGACCACCGCGTCTTCCAGGTGTTGACCGAGGACGTCCCTGACGGCCTGGTGGCGCGTCTGGACCAGCCCTCCTGAGATCGCCGAACGGGGCGGCGCGCAAGTTCTCAGGCGACACACGGCCATGGCTGCCCACGAAGTCAGCCCCCAGCGCCTACCGTTTTGCACGTGGGTTCCAGTAGCGGGTTGATCATCGCGTTCGTCGTGGCCGTCTGGGCTGCGTACTTCGTGCCGCTCGTGCTGCGTCGCTACGACGATGCCAGCAAGAATGCGTCCCTCGACTCCTCCGGCGCCCTCGGTCGGGTCATCGCCCGGTCGACTGCCGCACCATCCCAAGCGCCCGAGATCAGCCAACCGGCGCCAGTCGTTGCCGCGACCACCCGGCCGGCTGCTCGCACGGCCGACCGGCCTGCGGCGAGGCTCGCCGCCAAGCGGCGGCGCCGCACGCTGCTGACGTTGCTGGCCCTCACCGCCGTCGTCACCGTCCTGTCCGCGCTGTCGATCATCGCGACCCCGTGGATAGCCGTGCCGGTGATGCTGGTGGCGGCCTGGCTCGTGGCCTGTCGTGTTCAGGTTCGCAGTGAGCTGGGCATGGGACGACTCGTGGCACCCCGGTTGCCGAGGATCGGCAGAACTGGCAAGCCCTCGATCTCGACGGCCGCCGAAGAGGAGGAGACGGTCATCGTCTCCGGGCACGATGCCGACATCAACCCGGGCCGCAAGCACCAGATGGAGGACGTCCCTCTCGAGGTGGACGCGCTCGACGACCAGATCGTGATCGCTGTCCCGTCCGTCTCGACGACGGGCGAGGCGTTGTGGGACCCCCTTCCGGTGACTCTGCCGACGTACGTCACCAAGCCCCGCGCGGGTCGTACAGTACGCACGATCGAGTTCGGTCAGGCGGGCGCCTGGACCTCCGGTCACATCGAGGGTGAAGACGTCGAGCTCCCCCAGCGCGACGTCGATGCCGGCGAGCAACGCCGCGCAGTCGGCCACTGACCCGCCTGATAATGTTGCTGGCGCACGACCTGGGGCATTGGCGCAGTTGGTAGCGCGCTTCGTTCGCATCGAAGAGGTCAGGAGTTCGAATCTCCTATGCTCCACCAGCACGACATCGAAGGCCCGGCCCCCACGGCCGGGCCTTCGTCGTCGAAGGACGCTCGCGCCGCCTGATCTGCGGTCATACTCGGAGCGACCCGACGACGCAGGAGCTCCCATGACCACGCTCAACCC
>NZ_JBAVDI010000070.1:0-1743 GCF_049587115.1 Aeromicrobium sp. | reverse complement strand
GGGCGAGAGAGTCCGGCAACGAGAAGAAGATCAAGGATCTCGAGGAGAACCTGGCCTCCCGTCAGTCCTTCCTCGACATGGCCAAGCGAGCCAGCGCCGACTTCGGCAGCTGAAGAGTCTCCGGCTGATGGGCAGCAGCCGCGGGAGACCTACTGCGTGATCCGATAGGCGTCGAAGACGCCCGGGACCTGCTTCACGGCGCGCAGGACGTTGTCGAGGTGCTTTGCCTCGGCCATCTCGAAGGTGAAGCGAGATTTGGCCACGCGATCGCGGGTGGTGGAGAGGTTGGCGCTGAGGAGGTTCACGTGCGCGTCGGAGAGCACCATCGTGATGTCGGAGAGAAGCCGGGCACGGTCCAGTGCCTCAACCTGGATGTTGACCAAGAACGTCGACTGACCGGTCGGGGCCCACTCGACCTCGAGCACCTTCTCGGGCTGCTGCTGCAGGCTCCCCGCGTTGGTGCAGTCAGTGCGGTGCACCGACACTCCCCCGCCCTTGGTGACGAAGCCCAGGATCTCGTCGGGTGGCACCGGAGTGCAGCACTTGGCCAGCTTGATCCAGACGTCCGGTGAGCCCTTGACGATCACGCCAGCATCGCCACCGGCGCCCACCCGAGACCGGCTGCGCCGACCGGTGATCGTCACGGCTTCGGAGAGGTCCTCTCGAGCACCGTCGTCGCCGCCGTGCAGGTCGACCACCCGGCGCACGACGGCCTGGGCGCTGAGGTTGCCCTCACCGACGGCTGCGTAGAGCGCGGTCACGTCAGCGATGTTGAAGTGGGCGGCCGCCAGCATCAGCGACTCGTGCGAGAGCAGCCGCTTGATGGGCAGCCCTTCCTTGCGCATCAGCTTGGCGATCTGGTCCTTGCCGCGCTCGATGGCTTCTTCGCGCCGCTCCTTGGTGAACCACTGCCGGATCTTGGAGCGCGCCCTTGGTGACTGGACGAACGTGAGCCAGTCGCGGGAGGGCGCCGCGTTCGCGGCCTTCGAGGTGAACACCTCGACCACGTCGCCGTTCTCAAGGGTTGACTCCAGCGGCACCAACCGACCGTTCACCCGAGCGCCGATGGTGTGGTGACCGACCTCGGTGTGCACGGCATACGCAAAGTCGACTGGGGTAGCTCCCGACGGCAGCGCGATCACGTCGCCGCGCGGGGTGAACACGTAGGTCTCCGCCTGGTTGATCTCGAAGCGCAGGCTCTCCAGGAACTCACCCGGGTCCTCGACCTCGCTCTGCCAGTCGAGCAGCTGCCGCACCCAGCTCATGTCGTCGATCTCGCCGGGCCGATCGGTGTCTCGGCCCGCCCGGCCGTCTTCCTTGTACTTCCAGTGCGCGGCCACGCCGTACTCAGCGCGACGGTGCTGGGCGAAGGTCCGGATCTGCATCTCCACCGGCTTGCCCTGCGGACCGATAACCGTCGTGTGCAGCGACTGGTACATGTTGAACTTCGGCATCGCCACGTAGTCCTTGAAGCGGCCCAGCACAGGGTTCCAGCGTGAGTGCAGGACACCGAGGACCGAATAGCAGTCGCGGTCCTCGTCGACCAGGATCCGGATGCCGACCAGGTCGTAGATGTCGGAGAACTCGCGGCCACCGACGATCATCTTCTGGTAGATCGAGTAGTAGTGCTTGGGTCGACCGGTGACGGTCGCCTTCACCTTCGACTCGCGCAGGTCGGCCTCGACCTGGGTGATCACCTCGGCCAGGAACTGGTCGCGGGACGGGGCGCGCTCGGCGACCATC
>NZ_JBAVDI010000069.1:0-26969 GCF_049587115.1 Aeromicrobium sp. | reverse complement strand
CGGACACACCGTGGTGCCCAGTGCTCCTCTGCCGGCTATCGACGACCCCAACCTGCTGTTCATCAACGCGGGCATGGTCCAGTTCGTACCATTCTTCCTCGGCCAGCGCACCCCGCCGTACAAGCGGGCGGTCAGCGTGCAGAAATGCATCAGCACACCTGACATCGACGAGGTCGGCAAGACCTCGCGGCACGGCACGTTCTTCCAGATGAACGGCAACTTCTCCTTCGGCGACTACTTCAAGGAAGGGGCCATCAAGCACGCCTGGAATCTGGTCACCAGCTCTCTTGACGAAGGTGGCTATGGCTTCGCGCCCGACGCGATCTGGGTCACGGTGCTCGAAGGTGACGACGAGGCGCGGCAGATCTGGCGCGACGTCATCGGCCTGCCCGATGAGCGCATCCAGGAGCGCGGCCTGCTCGACAACTACTGGCACATGGGCGTGCCCGGCCCCGGTGGACCGTGCAGCGAGATCTACGTCGATCGCGGCGCGGAGTTCGGGCCCGACGGCGGCCCGGTCGTCGACGAGGACCGGTTCCTGGAGATCTGGAACCTCGTGTTCATGCAGGAGGAGATCACCAACGTCCGGGCCAAGGACCAGTTCGACGTCATAGCCGACCTGCCGAACAAGAACATCGATACCGGCATGGGCCTCGAGCGAGTCGCGTACCTGCTGCAGGACAAGACCAACCTCTACGAGATCGACGAGGTCTTTCCGGTCATCGAGAAGGCCTCGGAGATCACCGGTCGCACCTATGGCAAGAACCACGGTGACGACGTCCGATTCCGCGTCATCGCCGACCACGTTCGCAGCGGGCTGATGCTGATGGGTGACGGTGTGACGCCGGGCAACGAGGCTCGCGGCTACGTGCTGCGCCGGCTGCTGCGCCGCGCGGTGCGCTCGGTGCGCCTGCTGGGCTACGAGGATCCAGCGCTGCCTGCCCTGCTCCCGGTCAGCCTGGAGCGCATGAAGGCGTCCTATCCCGAGCTCGAGGCCGACTTCCCACGCATCTCTCAGATCGCATATGCCGAGGAGGAGGCGTTCCGTCAGACCCTGGGCAAGGGCACCCAGATCTTCGAGAGTGCTGCCATCGCGGTCAAGGACGGTGGTGGCATCACGCTGCCGGGCGAGCAGGCCTTCGCGCTGCACGACACCTACGGCTTCCCGATCGACCTGACGCTGGAGATGGCCTCCGAGCAGGGGCTGTCTGTCGACGAAGACGGCTTCCGCGCCCTGATGGCCGAGCAGCGCTCGCGTGCCAAGGCCGATGCGAAGTCGAAGAAGGGCAGCCACGCCGACACGACGGTCTACCGGGCCGCGCTGGACGCCAACGGACCGACTGACTGGCTGGCCTACACCGACCTGACGACCGAGTCGCGTGCACTCGCTCTGATCTCCGGCGGAACCGACGTTCGGGTGCTGACGGCCGGCACCCTCGGCGAGGTGGTGCTCGACCGCACTCCGTTCTATGCCGAGTCCGGCGGTCAGCATGCAGACGCGGGAGTCCTGACGTGGGACGGGGGCCGCGCCGAGGTGCTCGACGTCCAACGCCCGGTCCGCGGACTCGTGGTGCACCAAGTGCGGGTGCTGGACGGTGAGCTCGCGCTCGATCAGGTGCTCGAGGCTTCCGTCGACCCTCAGTGGCGGCTCGGCGCACGGCAGGCCCACTCGGGCACGCACGTCGTCCACGCCGCGCTGCGTGAGGTCCTCGGGCCCACGGCCCTGCAGTCCGGCTCGTTCAACCGACCCGGCTACCTGCGGCTCGACTTCGGCTGGAACGGCGCGCTGTCACCCGACCAGCTGCACGGTGTCGAGGCCGTGTCCAACCGGGCTCTTCGTGCTGACCTACCGGTCAGTGCGCAGACCATGTCGCTGCCCGAGGCCCGCGACTTCGGTGCGCTCGCGCTGTTCGGCGAGACGTATGGCGAGGACGTGCGGGTCGTCGAGATCGGTGGCCCCTGGTCCCGCGAGCTGTGTGGCGGCACGCACGTCGAGCGGTCCTCTCAGATCGGCACCGTGGTGATCACCTCGGACAGCTCCGTCGGGGCCGGCAACCGACGCATCGAGGCGTTGACGGGTATCGAGGGGTTTGAGTACCTCGCGCGCGAGCGTGACGTCGTCAGGCAGCTGACCGAGATCCTCAAGACCCAGCCTGACGAGGTACCGGCACGCGTCAAGGATCTGGTCGACCGGCTCAAGGCCGCAGAGAAGGCCGCCGAACGCACCAAGGCTGCACAGCTCATGGGTGCGGCCGGCGACATCGCGGCAGCCGCCAAGGACGTCGACGGCATCGCCTATGTCGGACACCATGCTGCCGGCGCGGGTGGGGGAGACGTGCGCACGATGGCGCTCGACATCCGCAACCGGCTACGCGATCGCCCCGCTGTCGTGGTCGTGATCGGCGACGCCGATGACAAGCCTGCCGCGGTCGTGGCGCTGAACGACGCCGCGCAGGAGCGTGGACTCTCGGCCAACCAGCTGATCGGCGTCGTGGGCGACAAGATCGGCGGTCGGGGCGGCGGGAAGTCCGATGTCGCGCAGGGCGGTGGCAGCGACGTGGCGGCCATCCCCGCGGCGCTCGCCGCGGTCGAAGCGGCGCTGCGCGCGTGACGATGCGGCGTGGTCGGCGCATCGGCGTCGACGTGGGCGACGTCCGCATCGGGGTTGCCGTGAGTGATCCGGACGGCATCCTCGCGACGCCGGTCGAAACCGTTCCCGCTGGCCCGCAGGCAATCGGTCGACTTGCCGCGCTGGTCGCCGAGAACGATGCCCTGGAGTGCGTCGTGGGCCTGCCGGTCGGTCTGTCCGGACGGGAGGGGCCGGCCTCGATCAAGGTTCGGGCGTTCTGCGCCGAGCTGGCGCCGGCCATTGCCCCCGTGCCGATCCGACTGTTTGACGAGAGGATGTCGACCATGACTGCCGACAGCAACCTGCGCCACAGTGGCCGGTCCGGCTCGGCGCGGCGGACCGTGATCGACCAGGCTGCGGCTACCGTCATCCTGCAGACAGCACTCGATTCAGAGCGAACCCGCGGGTCCGCGCCCGGAGAAAGCTTGTGAGGAACCAATGAGCGACAGTGGACTGGACCTGATGACGGGCGGCTCGTCCGACCCCGGGCGACGACGGGTGGACACACCTCCGCGCAAGCCCTGGGGTCGCCGCATCGTCGCGCTGGCCATCGTCATTGCTGTCGTGTTCGGCGGATTTCTCGCCTACGGCAAGATCTCCAGCTTCTTGGGCGGTCCGGCCGACTACACGGGAGCCGGGACCGGGTCTGTCGTCGTGGAGATCCCGACCGGTTCAGGGGGCCAGCAGATCGCTGCCGTGCTGGCCAAGAACGATGTCGTCAAGAGTGCAGAGGTGTTCTACCAGCTCGCGATCAAGGACACCCGGTTCCAGGGGATCCAGGCCGGTTTCTACAAGGTGCCCAAGCAGATGTCCGCCGAGTACGCAATGCGTGCCCTCACTGACAAGAGCAACATGGTCGGCGCGCCCGGGGAGTCCTCCGTCACGATCCCCGAGGGGTCGCGGGTCAAGTCGATCATCAAGATCATCGCGGCCAAGACGAAGATCTCCGCAGCGGACGTCAAGGCCGCGCTCGATGACACCAAGGCCATTGGTCTGCCGGCAGTTGCCAAGGGCAATCCGGAGGGCTATCTGTACCCTGCCACCTACGTCGTCGGTCCCAAGACCACAGCTGTCGAGCTGATCAAAAGGATGGTCGCCAAGACGGTGGCTGTTGCCAAGGACCTGGACATCGGCACTCGGGCCAAGGCTTTGGGACTCAATGGCGAACAGGTGCTGACCGTCGCGAGCATCCTGGAGTTCGAGGCAAAGAAGGACGAGGACTACGCCAAGGTCGCCCGGGTGCTGTACAACCGGATCGACGACGGGATGCTGCTGCAGCTCGACTCCACGGTGTCGTACGCCAGCGGTCGCGAGGGTGACGTCTTCACGACCCCTGACGAACGCAATTCGGACTCGCCGTACAACACCTACAAGGCCACCGGACTGCCTCCCGGTCCCATCGGGTCGCCCGGCCAGAAGACGATCGAGGCGGCACTCAACCCCGCGCAGGGCGATTGGCTCTACTTCGTCGCAGTCAACCTGGAGACCGGCGAGACGGTGTTCTCGAACACGCTGGACGAGCACAATCGGGCAGTCAAGAAGCTCGAGGCGTACTGCGCCGCCGCAGACGACAAGATCTGCTGATGCGGTGTGCGGTCCTGGGGTCACCGATCGCCCACTCGTTGTCACCGGTCATGCACCGCGCGGCCTACATCGCTGTCGGCCTGGACTGGACGTACGACGCGATAGCGGTCGAGGAGGGCGAGCTGCCGCTGTTCCTGCGATCCCTCGGTGACGACGTCCGCGGGTTGTCGGTGACCGCGCCGCTCAAGCATGTCGCCGCGCGCGAGGCCCACCAACGCAGCGAGCACGTGGAGCTGTTGGGCGTGGCGAACACCCTCATCGTCGACGATGGCCTGCTGTCAGCTCACAACACGGACGTCACGGGTGCGCTCGCGGCCCTGCAGCAGCACGATCTGCTGGCTGGTGTCCGCACCGCGCGCATCCTGGGAGCCGGCGCCACTGCGACCTCGCTCGCGTACGCCCTGTCGACGCAGGGCCTGGAGCAGCTGGAGCTCGTGGTCCGCGATCCGTCGCGTGCCGAGGAGACCGCGGCGGTGGCCGAGCGGCGCGGGGTCCAGGTCGCGATCGCGGAGTTCGGTGGTCAGACCGCTGACCCGGTCGATCTGCTGATCTCGACCGTGCCGCACGACATCGCCGGCATGCACTCCCACGAGCTCGTCAGAGCCGCGCGTGCCGTGTTTGACGTGGTCTATGAACCGTGGCCCACCCGCCTCATGCGTGTCGCTGCGGAGGCGGGTCTGCCCAGCGTGAGCGGGCTGGACCTCCTCGCCCACCAGGCCGCGCTCCAGGTCGAGCTCATGACCGGCGCTGTGGTCGATCCACAGCTCCTGCTGGATGCCGCCGTGGGCGAGCTCACGAGCCGCTAGGTTCTGTCGAGTGACCATCGCCATCACCGCTGTCTTCGCGGCTCTCCTGGGAGCAGCCGGACCCGCCGTGCTGCGGCGCATACCGGAGCCGGCCAACGCAGACAGCGACAAGCTTCCGTACGCCGTGCTGGCGGAGGTGCGCGGGCTCAGCGTGGGCCTGGCACTGACCTCAGCCCTGATGGCCGGCATCGTGGCGTGGCGCATCGACCACGTCGAGCTGCTGCCCGTATGGGTGCTGGTCGCAGCGGCGGGGTCGTGGCTGGCCTTCATCGACTGGCACACACGCCTGCTGCCCTTCGCGATCGTGGCCCCCACCTATCTGCTGACCTTGCCGCTCGTGGCCCTCGGCGCCCTGCTGTTGCAGGACCCGCAGGTGCTGGTCCACGCACTGGTTGCAAATGTCGTGGTCTACGTCGTCTTCCGTGTCCTCCACCGGATCGGCAGGGGCGCATTCGGGTTCGGCGATGTCCGACTGTCGGGGGTCCTGGCGCTGGCACTCGGAGCGCTGGGCGCGAGCGAGGTGATCGTCGGGATGTACGCCGGATTCATCATCGGTGCGGTCTTTGGCCTCGGTCTGGCGCGCCTGCGGATCGTGGACCCGAAGTCCTACGCGTTCGGGCCATACATGATTGTCGGAGCAGTGGTCGGCGCCGCTTGGGGACCCTCCTTCTACGCCGTGTGAGCGAGCTGTGTCCTCGCTGATCCGTGACGACACGCCCGTGGGAGCTGCTGTCGACTCGGTACGTGACGACCGTCCGACCCGGTACGCACTCCGCTGGTGCAGATGTGGCGTGGGAGAATCGTCCTCATGCTTCGTTGGTTGACCGCAGGTGAGTCGCACGGTCCCGCCCTTGTCGCCGTCCTCGAAGGACTGCCCGCCGGGGTGCAGGTGACCAGCAAGGACATCCAGACCGCCTTGGCGCGCCGCCGGCTCGGCTACGGCCGGGGCGCCCGGATGGCGTTCGAAGCCGATGAGCTCGAGATCGTCGGCGGGCTGCGACACGGCTCGACGATGGGTAGCCCGATCGCACTGCGCATCGGCAACAGCGAGTGGCCCAAGTGGGAACAGGTCATGTCCGCCGACCCGGTCGACCCCGAGCTGCTCGACGGGCTCAAGCGCAATGCACCGCTGACCCGTCCGCGCCCCGGGCACGCCGACCTGGCCGGCATGCAGAAGTACAGCTTCGACGAGGCCCGTCCGATCCTCGAGCGGGCCAGCGCGAGGGAGACCGCCGCCCGTGTCGCGCTCGGTGAGATCGCCGCGCAGTTCATCCAGCAGACCACCGGCGCGACGATCGTGTCGCACGTCGTCGAGCTCGGCACGGTGCGCGCACCGGCCGGTGCGATCCCGTCCCACGACGACGTGGAGGCACTCGACGCTGACCCCGTGCGATGCTTCGACGCTGACACCAGCGCCTCGATGGTCGCCGAGATCGATCAGGCGCACAAGGACGGTGACACGCTCGGCGGTGTCGTCGAGGTCGTGGTCGAGGGATTGCCGCCGGGCCTCGGCTCGCACACCCACTGGGACAAGCGGCTCGATGGCCGACTGGCTCAGGCACTGATGGGGATCCAGGCGATCAAGGGTGTCGAGATCGGTGACGGCTTCGAGCTGGCCCGCACCAGGGGGTCGCTCGCACACGACGAGATCGTGCCGACGTCCGAGGGCATCCGCCGCGTGTCCGGGCGCGCCGGCGGCACCGAGGGCGGCATGACGACCGGCGAGATCCTGCGCGTCCGGGCCGCGATGAAGCCGATCGCGACGGTCCCGCGAGCACTACGAACCATCGACGTCGAGACCGGTGAAGAAGCGCGCGCGCATCACCAGCGATCCGACGTGTGCGCTGTTCCGGCCGCTGGCATCGTGGCCGAGGCCATGGTCGCACTGGTGGTGGCCGACGCGATCCTGGAGAAGTTCGCCGGTGACGCCGTCGAGGAGACCAGCCGCAACGTCCAGGGCTACCTCGACAACCTGAGGCACCGTTGAGCCCCACCGCGATCCTGGTCGGTCCTCCCGGAGCGGGCAAGACGACCGTCGCCCACGCCCTCGCACGACGACTCGACATCCCCTTCAGGGACACCGACCAGGACATCGAGGCCAGCGAGGGCGTCTCCGTGCAGGAGATCTTCGTCGACCGCGGCGAGGCGCACTTCCGCGCACTGGAGGAGAAGGCCGTCGCGGCCGCGCTGCTCGGGCACGACGGCGTCCTGTCGCTGGGCGGAGGCGCAGTGCTGAGCGGAGAGACACGGCGGTTGCTGGCTCCGCATCGAGTGATCTTCTTGGACGTCGGTCTCCCCGCCGCAGTGTCCCGGGTGGGTATGAACGGCAATCGACCGCTGCTGCTCGGAAACGTCCGCGCGCAGCTCAAGAATCTGATGGACCGGCGGCGTCCGCTCTACAGCCAGGTCGCTCGATTCACGATCGTCACGGATGATCTGGACGCCGACCAGGTGACCGACCGCGTGCTGGCCCTGATCGAGGAGGACCAATGACCACCCGCCTGACGGTTCTGACTGCCCATCCCTACGACGTGGTGATCGGCAACGGAGTTCACGAGCAGCTGCGCGAACTGGTCGGAGACGACCTCGGTGTCATGCGCGTCGCGATCATCCATCCGCCGTCGATGGTCAGCCGGGCCGAGACCCTGCGTGAGCCGCTGATGGCCGACGGGCTGGAGGTCCATCTGATCGAGGTGCCCGACAGCGAGCGGGCCAAGAACGCGGACGTGCTGGCCTTCTGCTGGCAGGTCCTCGGCCAGGCAGGCTTCACCAGGTCTGACGTCATCGTCGGTCTGGGCGGCGGCGCGACGACCGATCTCGCCGGATTCGTCGCGGCGAGCTGGCTTCGGGGCGTCCGTTTCGTCAACGTTCCCACGACCGTGCTGGGCATGGTCGATGCTGCGGTCGGCGGCAAGACCGGTATCAACACAGGCGAGGGCAAGAACCTCGTGGGGGCGTTTCACGAGCCGGCCGGGGTGCTGTGCGACCTGGACGTCCTGAGGGAACTACCCGCCGCTGAGCTGCGCAGCGGCCTGGCGGAGGTCGCCAAGTGCGGGTTCATCGCAGATCCGACCATTCTGGACCTGATCGAGGCCGCGCCGGAGATGATCTCGGACCCGTTGTCCCCGATCGTCGCGGAGCTGATCACCAAGGGCATCGTGGTCAAGGCGCGCACTGTCGCCGGCGACCTGCGGGAGACTGGCGCGGACGGCTCCATCGGCCGCGAGGCGCTCAACTACGGCCACACCTTCGGTCATGCCGTCGAGAAGTTCGAGCACTACCGCGTTCGGCACGGCGAGGCCGTCTCGATCGGCATGGTCTACGTCGCTGAGATCGCGCACCGCGCGGGCCTGATCGATCAGGGCCTGCTCGACCGGCATCGGTCGGTCCTCGGGGCGATCGGGCTGCCGATGACCTATCGGCCCGGCATCTGGGAGGCCCTCGCGGCCACGATGCGGTTGGACAAGAAGACACGGGGCGATCAGCTCCGTTTCGTCGTACTCGATGGACTGGCCAGTCCCACGATCTTGGCGGGGCCGGAAGAACGGCTGCTCCTGGACGCCTACCGGGCCATCTCCTCGTGAGCGCGGCCGACCGACGGGCCCGGCTCGTCGCTGCGCTTGCGGAGTGCGACCTCGACGGCGTCGTCATCACCACGCTGGTCAACGTGCGTTATCTGACCGGATTCACCGGTTCCAATGGTGCGCTGGTGCTGCCGCGCGAGGGTGAGCCAGTGTTTCTCACCGACGGGCGCTATCGCGACCAGGCCGCCGAGGAGCTTCCCGACCTCGCCCACGTGATCGGTCGCGACCTGCTCGCGGGTGCGGCGCAGAGCGTGACGCATGGCAGCTGGGGCGTGGAGACCCACGTCCTGAGCGTCGACGACCACGCCCGACTCAACGACCTGGTGGGCGACGCGTCGCTTGTGCCTGCCGTTCGCCTGGTCGAGTCGTTGCGCGAGGTCAAGGATCCGTCCGAGATCGACGCTTTGCGGACCGCCTGCGACATCTCGACCCAGGCCCTTCAATGGCTGGTCGGTCAACGGCTCGAAGGTCGCACCGAACGCGCAGTCGCCCGTGATCTCGAGCACAGGATGCTGGAGCTCGGCGCCGAGGCGATCGCGTTCGACACGATTCTGGCCGCAGGTGAGAATTCGGCAATCCCGCACCACAGCCCGACCGACCGTCTGCTGGCTCACGGAGATCTGGTGAAGGTCGACTTCGGTGCGCGGGTCGATGGATACCACGCCGACTGCACCAGAACGTTCGTGCTGGGCCGTGCCGACGACTGGCAGCGCGAGGTTCACGCCGCGGTCCAGGAGTCACAGGCCGCTGGACTGGAGCTGTTCCGAGCGGGCGCGGCGGTGGCCGATTCCTACGCCGCGGCGACCTCGTCGCTGGACGCGTCGGGATGGCTGCACGCCTTCACGACTGGACTCGGACACGGTGTCGGGCTCCAGATCCACGAGGACCCGTTCATCGGACCTTCCCACGCAGGTAAACTGGACAGTCGCACCGTCCTGACGATGGAGCCGGGCATCTATGTGCCGGGCCGTGGGGGAGTGCGAATCGAAGACACCGTCCTCGTGACCTCGGGCGCCCCCGAAGTACTCACCACGATGACCAAAGACCTCCTGGAGATCGGCTGATGGCCACCACGAACGACATCAAGAACGGCATGGTCCTCGACCTGGACGGACAGCTCTGGTCCGTCGTGTGGTTCCAGCACCACAAGCCCGGCAAGGGCGGAGCCATGGTCAAGACGACCCTCAAGAACATCATGAGCGGCAAGACCGTCGACAAGACTTTCAACGCCGGGCTGAAGATCGAGACCGCGAACGTCGACAAGCGCGATTTCCAGTATCTCTACCACGACGGCGACTCGTACATCTTCATGGACAAGTCCACCTTCGACCAGGTCAACATCTCCGACGCGGTCGTTGGCGACGCGAAGGACTACATGCTCGACAACCAGGACGCCATGGTGGCGATGCACGACGGCATCCCGCTCTACATCGAGCTGCCGGCGTCGGTCGAGCTGTTGGTGGAGTACACCGAGCCGGGTCTGCAGGGCGACCGGTCCAGCGGCGGCACCAAGCCGGCTCGCCTCGAGACCGGCAAGGACATCCAGGTCCCGCTGTTCATCGTCAATGGCGAGAAGATCAAGGTCGACACCCGCGACGGCAGCTACCTCGGTCGCGTGCAGTCCTGATGGGTGCTCGGTCCAAGTCACGCAAGCGCGCCCTTGACATCCTGTTCGAGTCCGAGGCGCAGAGCCTCCCGCCGGGCGGCAGCATGGCCGACCGGATCGCGGAGGGCGACTACCCGGTCAACGAGTACGCCGTTGCGCTGATCGAGGGCGTCGTGAGGCACCGTGACCGGTTGGACGAGATCATCACCGAGAACGCCAAGGACTGGACGTTGGACCGGATGCCGGCGGTGGATCGCAACCTGTTGCGGATCGGCGCCTACGAGATCCTCTACGTCGACGACGTCCCCGACGCCGTCGCGGTCAGTGAGGCGGTGGGGCTGGCCGGCGAGCTGTCCACCGACGAGTCCCCGTCGTTCATCAACGGCTTGCTGAGTCGCATCGTGGAGCTCAAGCCGACCCTGACAGCCTGACCAAAGCGCCGCCCGGAGCGCCAGATCGAGGGCCCCAGGCCCCGGTCGTTGATGCTGGCCAAGAAGCGCATCCAGACCGCCGTCAGGCCAGACACACGACACGAGCGGGCTGCGTTGACCTGCGCCAAGGCTGTCTGTGTCGTAATGTAAGCGATCGCCACTCCACCGTTCGAACCACCGCGACGTGAGGATGCACATGGGCGGACTACCGTTCTTCGAGTATCTCAAGACCTTCCGATCCGAACTCATCTTCGACTCACAGCAGCACATACTCCTGTCCGTGCAGGTGCTGGCCTGCGCTGCAGCCCTCGGCCTGGCCATCGCGATCCTCACCTATCGCTCGACGATCGTCTCCAATGCGGCTGTGAACCTGTCGTCGGTGCTGTTCACGCTCCCGTCCATCGCCTTGTTCGGCCTGATGGTGCCGATCACGGGACTCGGCCTCGCGACGGCGTTCCCGATCCTGGTTCTCTACGCACTCCTGCCGATCATCCGCAACGCCGTCGTGGGGTTGCAGGGCGTCGATGCCGACATGGTCGACGCCGCGCGCGGGTTGGGCATGGCGCGCTCACGCATCCTGCTGCAGATCGAGCTCCCGATCGCGTGGCCCGTGATCCTGACCGGCATCCGGGTGGCTGGCCAGCTCACAGTTGGTCTGGTCGTGATCGCCGCCTACGTGCGCGGGCCGGGCCTGGGCACCGGGATCCTGCACTCGCTGTCGGCCCTGGGCTCGGTCAACACCTTCAACGAGGCGCTCGCCGGCACGATCCTCGTCGTGCTGCTGGCCCTCGCTCTTGATCTTGTCTTCGTACTCGTCCGCCGACTGACCACCCCCAGGGGGCTCCGTGTCTGACCCGAATCCCGCCACACCAACATCTTCTCCGCGTGCAGGCGGTGTGCCGATCGTGCTCAAGAACGTCACGAAGTCGTACCCGGACTCAGCCAAGCCCGCCGTCGACTCGCTTGACCTCGAGATCCCTGCCGGGGAGATCGTGGTCCTGGTGGGTCCGTCGGGTTGTGGGAAGACGACCACGATGCGGATGATCAACCGTCTGATCGAGCCGACCTCGGGCAGCATCACGATTGATGGCGAGGACGTGCTATCGCTCAACGACGTCAAGCTGCGACGCACGATCGGGTACGTCATCCAGCAGGTCGGACTCTTCCCGCACCTGACGATCGCGCAGAACGTCGCGCTGGTGCCCAAGATGCTCAAGCATCCGAAGGACCAGATAACGGCGCGCGTCGACGAGATGCTCGATCTGGTCGGGCTCGAACCCAACACCTACCGGGGTCGCTTCCCACGGCAGCTGTCGGGTGGTCAGCAGCAGCGGGTGGGCGTGGCTCGCGCGCTTGCGGCGGATCCTCCAATCATGCTGATGGACGAGCCGTTCGGCGCCGTCGACCCCATCACCCGCTCACGTCTGCAGGACGAGTTCCTGTCGCTGCAGGAGGATCTGGGCAAGACCATCGTCTTCGTGACTCACGACTTCGACGAAGCAATCAAGATGGGCGACCGCATCGCGATCCTGCGGGAGGGCTCGGCCATCGCGCAGTACGGCACGCCGGAGGAGATCCTGGCCAATCCGGCCGACGATTTCGTCGAGGGATTCATCGGTCGGGGCGCGACCCTGAAGCGGCTCGCGCTCGAGCGGCTCTCGGAGATCGACCTTCGCCCGGCGTCCGAGGCCGGCGAGAACCCGTCGACCATCTCGATCAAGGCAACGCTGAGCGATGTTCTCGACACGATGCTCTCCGACGGCGAGGACTGCCTTGCCGTCGTGCGGCGTGGTCAGCCCGTCGGAGCCATCAGCCTCGACGATCTCCTGTCGCGCGTGCGCGAGCTGCGCGAGGAGTCACGGTCGAACGCGGACGACGCGCAGGAGACGCCCGCATGAGTGGGACGACCGAGCCGGCCTCCCGCACTCCAGCGGGGCCCGAGATGGAGTCGGCGCCCGACCCGCCCAGCACCCGTCGGTCGGTCCTGAAGTGGACCGACCTGCTGGTGCCGGTGTTCTGCGTGCTCGCGATCGCGGCCGACGTGCTCTATCTCGCGAACGCTGACCTGGACTCGATCGTGCGTCGCGCCGTCGACCCGGCCACGGTCACCCGGCAGACCCTCGACCACCTCAAGATCAGCATCCTGATCGCGCTGCTCGTGATGGCTGTCGCCGTGCCGCTGGGCGTGCTGGTGACTCGTCGGAGGTTCGCCTGGATCTCCCCGGGTGTGCTGGCCATCGCGAATGCCGGGCAGGCCGCCCCGAGCATTGGCTTGCTCGCGATCATCGGCATCTTCTACATCGGGCTGTGGGCTGTCGTCGGGGTGCTCGCGGCCTACAGCGTGCTGCCCGTCCTGCGCAACACGATCGTCGGCCTGCAACAGGTCGACAGCGGGGTCAAGGATGCCGCCCGCGGCATGGGCATGTCGCCGCTCGGGGTCCTGTTCCGCGTCGAGCTCCCGCTGGCGGTTCCGATCATCGGTGCCGGCGCGCGCACCGCGCTCGTGCTGGCCGTCGCCACGGTCGCCTTCGGCGACTACATCGGTGCTGGAGGACTGGGCGGGCTGCTGTTCGGCAGCATCAAGTTGGGGCGCAACGAGGTCCTCGTGCTGGCCAGTCTGCTGATCGCTGTCCTCGCGCTCCTGGTCGACTGGGCCGGTGGACTGGTCCAACGCTCCTTCACCCCTCGCGGCATCCGCTGAACCAACCGGTCACCTGCCCACCATCGAAAGGCACAGCATGAAAACGCTTCGTCACCAGACATCCCTGATCGCCGGCGCCGCAGCCATCGCCCTCACCCTCGGTGGGTGCGGACTCGGCGGCGACGGCGGCGGCACGAGCAAGAGCGTCGACGCAGGATCGGTCGACCCGACAGCGCTGAAGGGCGTGTCCCTGGCCGTTGGCTCCAAGGAGTTCGACGAGCAGCTGCTGCTCGGTCAGCTCACGATCCAGATGCTGAAGGCCGCCGGCGCCAACATCAGCGACAAGACCAACATCCAGGGCAGCACGGCCACCCGCAACGCCCTCAAGTCGGGCAAGACCGACGTCTACTGGGACTACAACGGCACCGGCTGGATCAACTACCTCGGTCACGACAAGCCGATCCAGGACCCGGTCGAGCAGTTCAACGCCGTCAAGGCCGAGGACCTGAAGAAGAACGGCCTCGTGTGGGGCGCGCCGGCGCCGTTCAACAACACCTACGCCTTCGCCACGACGGAGGAGTTCGCGGCAAAGAACAACATCAAGACGCACTCGGACATGGCCGCGTACGTCAACAGCAACGATGCGAGCGTCTGCGTCGAGAGCGAGTTCGCGGGCCGGCCCGACGGCTACCCGGGGTTCGCCAAGACGTACGACATGAAGGTCAAGGGCAAGACCAAGAAGCTCGGCACCGGCGTCATCTACACCCAGATCGACAAGGGCGGTTGTGATTTCGGCGAGGTCTTCACGACCGACGGGCGCATCGCCGCGCTCGGGCTCAAGCCGCTGGACGATGACAAGAAGTTCTTCCCGCTCTACAACGGCGCCGTGGTGCTGCGCGAGGAGACCGACACCAAGTTCCCGGCGATCCTCGAGGTGCTCAAGCCGCTGAGCGACAAGCTGACGACCGAGACGATGGCTGAGCTCAACGCCAAGGTCAGTGCCGAGGGCCTCCCGCCGGCCAAGGTTGCCGGGGACTTCCTCAAGAGCGAGGGATTCATCAAGTAGGCCCATTGCGGGACGGATCTCCCGATGCTCGCGCGGCCCAGCTCGCGAGTGCCGGAGAGATCCGTCCGGCCGGGACGGTGTGATTCCAGTGGCCCGTCAGACACGGGCGAACGACTCGACTGCGCTGCAGGACCTCGGTCACGGCCCTGCTAGGCTCGCCCCGAACAACGACATCCTTTAACGGCCGTCCCGAGAGGCGGAGAAGGAGGTCAGACATGGCTGCGTCCGATGGCGCCCCCCGTGCTGACAGCTCGCACGAATCCGTACGAACGGTCCTTGACGATCGAGACATCTCGCGGGCTCTGACCCGCATCACGCACGAGATCCTCGAACGCAATCGAGATGCGTCCGACATCCTGCTGCTGGGCATCCCGACTCGCGGGGTTCATCTTGCTCGCCGGGTCGCCAAGCGGATGTCCGAGGTTGAGGGCCGAACCATCACCGCAGGTGCGCTGGACATCACGATGTACCGCGACGACCTGAGGCTCAAGCCGGCGCGCGCTCTCGAACACACCGAGATCCCCGAGGACATCGACGACAAGATCGTCGTGCTGATCGACGACGTGCTGTTCTCGGGTCGGACCATCCGCGCCGCTCTGGATGCCCTCACCGAGCTGGGCCGACCCCGCTCGGTGCAGCTGGCGGTGCTGATCGACCGCGGCCACCGTGAGCTGCCGATCCGGGCCGACTACGTCGGAAAGAACCTGCCGACCTCGCTGGCCGAGAACGTCAAGGTTGCGCTGTCGGAGTCCGATGACCGCGATGGTGTGGACATCATGGGAGGAGCGGCATGATCAAGAATCTGCTCAGCGCAGGTGACCTGGACCGCGGCGACGCGATTCGCATCCTCGACACCGCCGAGGAGCTGCTCGGCGTGGCGAGCCGACCGATCAAGAAGCTGCCGACGCTGCGCGGGCGCACCGTGGTCAATCTGTTCTTCGAGGACTCGACCCGCACCCGCATCTCGTTCGAAGCCGCAGCCAAACGGTTGAGCGCGGATGTCATCACCTTCTCGGCCAAGGGATCGAGCGTGTCGAAGGGCGAGAGCCTCAAGGACACGGCGCTGACGCTGCAGGCGATGGGTGCCGATGCTGTCATCGTCCGACACCAGCACTCCGGGGCACCGCACCGGCTGGCCAACGCCAAGTGGACCAACGGCGCCGTCATCAACGCGGGTGACGGCACGCACGAGCACCCGACCCAGGCGTTGCTGGACGCCTTCACGATGCGCAGGCACCTCGGTGATCTGGTCGGCAAGCGCGTCACGATCGTCGGCGACGTCCTGCACAGCCGCGTCGCCCGATCGAATGCGCTCCTGCTGCACACCCTGGGGGCGCACGTCACGCTCGTCGCGCCCCCGACGCTGCTGCCGGTGGGCGTCGAGCACTGGCCGGTCGAGACGTCGTACGACCTGGACAGCTCGCTGGAGAAGGCCGACGCGGTCATGATGCTGCGGGTGCAGGCCGAGCGGATGAATGCCGCGTTCTTCCCGAGCGCGCGTGAGTACAGCCGCCGCTATGGCCTCGACCTGCCGCGGCTTCGGCTGCTTCCCGAACATGCGATCGTCATGCATCCCGGACCGATGAACCGCGGCATGGAGATCACCGCCGATGTCGCCGATCACGACCGCTCGGTCATCGTCGAGCAGGTCACCAACGGCGTGGCCGTGCGGATGGCAGTCCTCTACCTCCTCCTCGGCGGCGCCGCTGGGGAACCCACCAGCGAAGAAGGCACTGAATGACCTCGTACGTGATCCGGGGGGCCAGCATCCTCGGCGAGAACGTCAGCGACATCGCTTTCGAGGACGGGGTGATCACCGCGATCGGCGCGGGCCTCACCGCAGACGAGACGATCGAGGCGAGCGGCCTCGTCGCACTGCCGGGCCTCGTGGACCTGCACACCCACGTCCGCGAGCCCGGGCGCGAGGACGCCGAGACCGTGCTGACCGGATCCCAGGCAGCAGCGCGCGGCGGCTTCACCTGCGTGCACGCGATGGCCAACACCGATCCGGTCGCGGACACCGCAGGCGTCGTCGAGCAGGTGTGGCGACTCGGCCGCGAGGGCGGCTACTGCGATGTGCAGCCGGTCGGCGCGGTCACGATCGGCCTCGGTGGCGAGCGGCTCGCCGAGCTCGGCGCGATGGCCGACTCAGCGGCCGGAGTACGGGTGTTCTCCGACGACGGCAGGTGCGTGTCGGACGCCGTGATCATGCGTAGGGCACTGGAGTACGTCAAGGCGTTCGACGGAGTCATCGCGCAGCACGCGCAGGAGCCTCGCCTCACCGAGGGCGCGCAGATGAATGAGGGGCAGCTGTCGGGGGAGCTCGGCCTGACCGGCTGGCCGGCCGTCGCCGAGGAGGCCATCATCGCCCGCGACGTCCTGCTCGCCGAGCACGTCGGCTCGCGGCTGCACGTGTGTCACCTGTCAACCCGGGGCTCGGTCGAGATCATCCGCTGGGCCAAGGGCCGTGGCATCGACGTCACCGCCGAGGTCACGCCTCACCACCTGCTGCTCAGCGATGATCTGGTGCGCAGCTACGACCCGATCTACAAGGTCAACCCGCCCCTGCGATCCAGCGATGACGTGGCAGCAGTCCGCGAGGGGCTGGCCGACGGCACGATCGACATCGTCGCAACAGATCATGCGCCGCACCCGATGGAGGACAAGGAGTGCGAGTGGTCCGCAGCGGCCTTCGGGATGCTCGGTCTCGAGACGGCGCTCTCGGTCGTGCAGCAGGCCATGGTCGACACCGGACTGATGACCTGGGCGCAGGTGGCCGAGGCGATGTCGACCAGACCTGCCGACATCGGCCGCGTCCGCAACCAGGGCCGCCCGCTCGCGGTGGGCGAGCCGGCCAACATCGTGTTGATAGATCCGGCTGCGACCCGACTGATCGACGCCCGCGACACGGCATCGCTGTCGCGCAACAATCCATACGCCGGTCTGACCTTGCCGGGCGAGGTCGTCGCAACGTTCCTGCGCGGCAGACCCACCGTTCGTGACCGGGCCCTGGTCGAAGGAGTGACGGCATGACGACAGAAGCAATCCTGGTCCTCGAGGACGGCCGGGTGTTTCGTGGCGAGAGCTATGGCGCGGTCGGCGAGACGATCGGCGAGATCGTGTTCTCGACCGGCATGACCGGCTATCAGGAAACCCTGACCGATCCGTCCTACAAGGGCCAGATAGTCGCGATGACTGCGCCTCACATCGGCAACACCGGTGTCAACGACGAGGACTTCGAGTCGCGTCGGATCTGGGTCGACGGCTACGTGGTGCGCGACGCCGCCCGGGTTCGCAGCAGCTGGCGCTCGAACGCGACGCTCGACGAGGCGCTCGAGGGCCAGGGTGTCGTTGGAATCTCCGGCGTGGACACCCGCGCCCTGACCCGACACCTGCGTGAGCGCGGGTCGATGCGTGGGGGCATCAGCTCGGTCTCGGGCGATGTCGAGGCCCTTCTCGCCAGGGTCAACGCAGCTCCGGTCATGACGGGCGCCAGCTTCCTCGACGACGTGACGACCCAGCAGGCTTACGTCGTCCCCGCAGTCGGCCACAAGCGGCTCACCGTCGCGGCGATCGACCTGGGCATCAAGGGCATGACTCCACGGCGGATGGCCGAGCGCGGCATCGAGGTTCACGTCCTGCCTGCGAGCGCGACGTTCGAGCAGATCGCCGCACTCGCACCGGATGGAGTGTTCATGTCCAACGGGCCCGGCGACCCTGCCACGGCTGACCACGCTGTCGCGACGCTTGCGGAGGTGCTGGAGGCACGGATCCCGTACTTCGGCATCTGTCTGGGCAACCAGATCTTCGGCCGGGCACTGGGTCTGGGCACCTACAAGCTCGCGTACGGGCACCGGGGCATCAATCAGCCGGTCCAGGACCTGACGACCGGCAAGGTCGAGATCACGGCTCACAATCACGGCTTCGCCGTGGACGCGCCGATCGAAGGCACGTTCGCGACCCCGTACGGCCCGGGCCACGTGACGCACGTGTGTCTCAACGACCAGGTCGTCGAGGGGCTCGCGCTGCTCGACCAGCCGGCCTTCAGCGTGCAGTACCACCCGGAAGCCGCGGCGGGACCGCACGATGCGGCCTATCTCTTCGACAGATTCGTGGATCTCATGCAACGCACCGTCCCGCTCGCCACCAGTGGAGGAGATCAGCACCATGCCTAAGCGGGAAGACATCAAGAGCGTCCTGGTCATCGGCTCCGGCCCGATCGTCATCGGCCAGGCCTGCGAGTTCGACTACTCCGGGACGCAGGCGTGCCGCGTCCTCCGCGAGGAGGGGATCCGGGTCATCCTGATCAACTCCAACCCGGCGACGATCATGACCGACCCGGAGTTCGCCGACGCGACCTACATCGAGCCGATCACCCCGGAGTTCGTCGAGAAGGTCATCGCTCAAGAGCGGCCCGATGCGCTGCTCGCGACGCTGGGTGGGCAGACCGCGCTCAACGCAGCCATCCAGATGCACGAGGCCGGCGTGCTGGAGAAGTACGGCGTGGAGCTGATCGGCGCATCCATCGAGGCGATCGAGAAGGGCGAGAACCGCGAGTCCTTCAAGCGCGTGGTCGCGACACTGCCTCCCGAATGGGGTGCCGAGTCGGCCGAGTCGGTCATCTGCCACACGATGCAGGAGTGCCTCGACGGGGTGGAAGGCCTGGGTGGCTACCCGGTCGTCGTCCGGCCCTCGTTCACGATGGGCGGTTCCGGATCGGGACTGGCGTACGACGACGCTGATCTGCACAGGATCGCCGGTTCGGGACTGGCTCTCAGCCCCACGACCGAAGTGCTCCTCGAGGAATCGATCCTCGGCTGGAAGGAGTACGAGCTCGAGGTCATGCGGGACACCGCCGACAACGTCGTGATCGTCTGCACGATCGAGAATCTTGATCCCATGGGTGTGCACACCGGCGACTCGATCACCGTGGCGCCTGCGATGACGCTGACCGACGTCGAGTACCAGCGACTGAGGGACATCTCGATCGGCATCATCCGCGAGGTCGGTGTCGACACGGGCGGCTGCAACATCCAGTTCGCGGTCAATCCCGCGGATGGCCGGATCGTCGTGATCGAGATGAACCCGCGCGTCTCCCGATCGTCCGCGCTGGCATCCAAGGCCACGGGCTTCCCGATCGCCAAGATCGCCGCCAAGGTCGCGATCGGCTACACGCTTGACGAGATCCCCAACGACATCACCCAGGAGACGCCGGCGTCGTTCGAGCCCACGCTCGACTACGTCGTCGTCAAGGTCCCACGGTTCGCGTTCGAGAAGTTCCCGGCCGCCGATCCGACGCTGACGACCCACATGAAGTCGGTCGGCGAGGCCATGGCGATCGGTCGTAACTTCACCGAGGCGCTGCAGAAGGCACTGCGCTCCCTGGAGCGGCCCAATGCGGTCTTTGACTGGCACAAGGACTGGGTCGACCTCGACAAGGAGGCGTTGCTGGACCAGATCACGGTCCCGCACGATGGCCGCCTGAAGAAGGTCATGGACGCGATTCGCGCCGGGGCGACGCCCGAAGAGATCTTCGCCGCGACCAACATCGACCCGTGGTTCGTCGACCAGCTCGCGCTGATCAACGAGATCGCCGTCGAGCTCACCGGCGCCAGAGAACTGTCGCCGGCGTTGCTGCGCCGGGCCAAGCGGCACGGATTCTCCGACGCTCAGATCGGCAAGATCCGCGGTCTGACCGAGGACGTCGTCAGGGGAGTGCGGCACGCGCTGGGGGTCCGCCCGGTCTACAAGACCGTCGACACGTGTGCGGCCGAGTTCGCCGCCACGACGCCGTACCACTACTCCTCCTACGACGAGGAGACCGAGGTCGAGACCCGCACCAAGCCGGCCGTCCTGATCCTCGGCAGCGGGCCCAACCGCATCGGCCAGGGCATCGAGTTCGACTACTCGTGCGTCCATGCCGCCATGGCGCTGTCGGAGGTGGGGTACGAGACGATCATGGTCAACTGAAACCCCGAGACCGTCTCGACCGACTACGACACTTCTGATCGGCTCTACTTCGAACCGCTGACCCTCGAGGACGTACTCGAGATCGTGCACGCCGAGACCCAGGCCGGTCCCGTCGTTGGAGTCATCGTCCAGCTCGGCGGACAGACACCGCTCGGGCTTGCAGCGGGACTGGAGCGGGCCGGGGTGCCGATCGTCGGCACCCAGCCCGCCGCGATCGACCTCGCCGAGGAGCGCGGAGCCTTCGGTCGGGTTCTTGAGGCAGCGGGGCTGCCGGCTCCCAAGCACGGCATGGCCACGACCTTCACCCAGGCCAAGACCGTGGCCGACGAGATCGGCTATCCGGTGCTGGTGCGTCCGTCCTACGTCCTGGGCGGCCGCGGCATGGAGATCGTGTACGACGAAGGGACCCTGAAGGACTACATCGACCGGGCCACCGAGATCTCACCGGAGCACCCCGTCCTGGTCGACCGCTTCCTCGACGACGCGATCGAGATCGACGTCGACGCGCTGTACGACGGCACCGAGCTGTTTCTCGGTGGCGTGATGGAGCACATCGAGGAGGCCGGCGTCCACTCAGGTGACTCAGCCTGTGCGCTGCCGCCGATCACGCTGGGCCAGCTCGAGATCGAGCGGATCCGGGAGTCGACCGAGGCGATAGCCAAGGGCGTGGGGGTGCGGGGACTCATCAACATCCAGTTCGCGCTCTCCTCCGACATCCTGTACGTCATCGAGGCGAATCCGCGGGCCTCGCGCACCGTGCCGTTCGTCTCGAAGGCGACCGCGACCCAGCTGGCCAAGGCGGCAGCCCGGGTCATGCTGGGGGAGTCAATCGCCGATCTGCGCACGGCCGGGGTCCTGCCGGTCAGCGGGGACGGCGGCCTGCTGCCCGACAACGCACCGATCGCGGTCAAGGAAGCGGTCATGCCGTTCAACCGCTTTCGGACGTTCGAGGGCCGGTACGTCGACACGCTGCTCGGGCCGGAGATGCGATCGACCGGCGAGGTCATGGGCATGGACGTGGGGTTCGGCACTGCCTTCGCCAAGAGCCAGGCAGGTGCGCAGAACGGCCTGCCGACCTCGGGCCAGGTGTTCGTGTCGGTTGCGAACCGCGACAAGCGCCACATGATCTTCCCGGTCAAGCGCCTCGCGGACCTGGGCTTCGAGATCCTCGCCACGAGTGGGACGGCCGTCGTGCTGGCCCGCAACGGCGTGAAGGCGACGGTCATCCGCAAGCTCAACGAGGAGCCGCTCGAGGGTCAGTCACGCTCGACGATCGTCGAGAAGATTCACGCCCAGGACGTGCAGCTGATCATCAACACGCCGCACGGTGTGACCTCGGGCGGCAGCCCGCGCATCGACGGCTACGAGATCCGGACAGCGGCGGTCGCCGAGGGCATCCCCTGCATCACGACGGTGCAAGGTCTGGCTGCCGCAGTGCAGGGGATCGAGGCGCTGATCGAGGGCCGGATCGGCGTCACCTCGCTGCAGGAGTGGGGCCGGCTGGTGCACGCGGGTCGGGAGATCCGATGACCTTCGGGTCACGCGCGCGCGCGGCCATGGCTGCATACGGCCCGGCCTGCGTCGGGATCGACCCGCACGCGAGCCTGCTCGCGGAGTGGGGTCTGCCCGACGACGTCGAGGGGCTGGATCGTTTCGCCTCGATCTGCGTCGAGGCATTCGCGGGCCAGGTCGGATTCGTCAAGCCGCAGTCGGCGTTCTTCGAGCGCTTCGGCGCCCGTGGGGTCGTGGTGCTCGAGCGGACGATCCAGGACCTGCGACACACGGGTTCGCTCGTCGTGCTGGACGTCAAGCGTGGCGACATCGGCTCCACCGCCGCTGCCTACGCCGCCGCGTATCTCGATGACGACGCCCCGATGGCCGCCGACGCGATTACCGTCAGCCCGTACCTCGGCTTCGGCTCGTTGCTGCCGTTCTTCGAGGTCGCCGACAAGAATGACGCCGGGGTGTTCGTCCTGGCGTTGACCTCCAATCCCGAAGGCCCCGAGATCCAGGGCGCCCGCAACGGCGACACCACGGTGGCGGGAGCTGTGCTCTCCCAGCTCGCGGCCCTGAACGCCGGCGCCGAGCCGATGGGAGCCTTCGGCGCGGTCGTGGGCGCCACGATCGGGGAGACGACCGAGGACCTTGGCATCAACGGGCCGCTGCTGGTGCCTGGATTCGGCGCGCAGGGCGGGACGACGGCAGACATCCGGCGGCTGTTCGGCCCCGTCATCGACAACGTCATCCCGTCCACCTCCCGCGGCGTCCTGTCGGCCGGACCCGATGTCGAGGCACTCCGCGATTCTGTCGTCCGGGTGAACGCCGAACTTGTAGGGTCATGATGGTCCACGTTGTCCGCCCTTTGAGAGGCCACTGCATGAACAAGAGCGCCGTCGTGCTGATTTCGACGATCGTCAGCATCACGACACTTGCGGGCTGTGGGGGCGGTGGCAGCCCCTACTGTGACGCGGTCAAGAAGGATCAGGACACGCTGAACACCTTCGGGCAGAAGCGCACCGACGCGGCCTACGCGAAGTACGCCTCGACGTTCAAGGCCGTCGGCAAACAGGCACCCGCCCCGATCAAGAAGGACTGGATGACGTTGTCCACGGTCACGCAGGGCATCATCTCCGCGCAGAAGGAGGCCGGCGTCAAGCTTGAGGACATGACTGACACCGCGACCGTCAAGAAGATCGACCCGGCTCAGCTCACCAAGCTCAACGCGGCGTACAAGAAGTTCAACGCCACCACCTCCGAGCGCAATGCGGTGGTCAAGAACGTCCTGCAGGAATGCGACATCAAGCTCAAGTGATCCGTTCGTCCAACAGATGAGGTGAGGCAAGTGGCACTCCCGACATTGACGCCCGAACAGCGGCAGGCAGCGCTGGAGAAGGCGGCCGCCGCGCGACAGCTGCGCGCCGAGGTCAAGAACCGCCTCAAGCACTCCCGTGCGAGCCTGACCGAGGTCATCCAGGAGGCCCGGGCCAACGAGGTCATCGCGAAGCTCAAGGTCATCGACCTCCTGCAGTCGATGCCCGGGGTCGGCAAGGTGCGCGCGCGAGAGATCATGCAGCGGATCGGCATCGCCGACAGTCGCCGGCTGCGAGGACTCGGTGCCAACCAGGTCAAGGCCCTGATTGCCGAGTTCACGGACCGAACAGGCCGCGCTGGCCGTGCCTGACGCGGCATCGTCCTCCGCCGAGCCCACCCGCTCGCGTCTCGTGGTCCTTGCCGGACCTACGGCGGTCGGCAAGGGCACGGTGGCGGGATGCGTGCGTGAGCATCATCCGGAGATCTGGATCTCGGTGTCGGTCACGACACGACCCGCGAGTCCCGGTGAGATCGACGGCGTCCACTACCACTTCATCTCCGAGGACCAGTTCGACCGACTCGTCGATGACGACGGGCTGCTGGAGTGGGCCGTCGTGCACAGCGCGGCCCGCTACGGCACTCCGAGGGCCGCTGTCGAGGAGCAGCTTGCGGCCGGGAGGCCGGCCCTGCTGGAGATCGATCTGCAGGGCGCACGACAGGTTCGCGAGCGGATGCCGGAGGCGCTGATGTGCTTCCTGGCGCCACCGACCTGGCAGGAGCTGGAGCGCCGCCTGGTCGGACGGGGCACGGAAGGTCCCGAGGAGAGAGAGCGCAGACTCGTCACCGCGCGGACCGAGCTGGCAGCCGAGTCGGAGTTCGACGTGACGATCATCAACACCGATGTCGAGACTGCTTGCCAAGAATTGGTAGACTTGTTCAGATCCGGCAGCAGCCGGCTACATCTCTAGACTTTTTCTGTGAGGCTTTCTGTGTCAACGACACGCTCGGTCGCCATCGGCATCACCAACCCGCCGCTCGACGACCTGCTCGAGAAGGCGGACAGCAAGTACAAGCTCGTCCTCTACAGCGCCAAGCGTGCGCGCCAGATCAACGCCTACTACTCGCAGCTCGGCGAGGGTCTTCTGGAGTACGTCGGACCTCTGCTGGAGACCGGTGTCCAGGAGAAGCCGTTGTCGATCGCGCTGCGCGAGATCAATGCAGACCTGCTGACCGTCGAGGACATCGACCCCGAAGCCGAGGCTGCTGCCGCCGAGAAGGCCTGATCCTTCCGACCAGGGACGGGGTGTTGGCATGAGCGAGATCGTTCTCGGCGTGTCTGGGGGCATCGCGTCCTACAAGGCCGCTGAGCTGCTGCGTCTGTTCACGGAGTCCGGCCACAGTGTCCGCGTCGTCCCGACCGCGTCATCACTCAACTTCGTGGGCGCTGCGACCTGGGAGGCGCTGAGCGGCAAACCGGTCCAGACCGGGGTGTTCGAGCATGTCGACGAGGTTGCCCACGTGCGAATCGGCCAGGGCGCCGATCTGGTGCTGATCGCCCCGGCCACCGCCAACATCATGGCCAAGGCCGCGCACGGCCTGGCCGACGACCTGCTGACCAACACCTTGCTGACCGCGCGCTGCCCGGTGGTCTTCGCGCCTGCGATGCACACCGAGATGTGGGAGAACCAGGCCACCCAGGCCAATGTGGCCACCCTTCGCTCCCGCGGCATGGTCGTGCTGGAGCCCGCGGTCGGTCGTCTGACCGGCACCGACACCGGCAAGGGACGTCTGCCCGATCCCGCCCAGATCTACGCAGCCGCCGTGCAGGTCCTGGAAGGTCACTCCCAGGACCTGGGCGGCAAGCACGTCGTGATCTCGGCAGGCGGCACCCGTGAGTTCCTCGATCCGGTCCGCTACCTCGGCAACCGCTCGTCCGGGCGCCAGGGCTACGCGCTGGCCGAGGCCGCCGTGGCGCGCGGAGCGCGCGTCACCGTGGTCGCCGCCAACGTGTCGCTGCCTGATCCGGCCGGTGCCGAGCTGATCCGGGTCGTCACGACCGAAGACCTTCGGCGGGAGGTGCACATGGCGGCGGCAGACGCTGACGTCGTGGTGATGGCAGCTGCGCCCGCTGACTTCCGTCCAGCCGAGTTCGTGGACGCCAAGATCAAGAAGGCCGCTGACGGAGTCGCCCCCGAGATCCGGCTGGTCGAGAATCCAGACATCCTTGCCGAGCTCGTGGCCGCGCGCACCAGCAAGCGACCGCTCATCGTCGGCTTCGCTGCCGAGACCGGTGACGCCCACTCCACCGTGATCGAGCATGCCCGGGCCAAGCTTGCCCGCAAGGGCTGTGACCTGCTCGTGGTCAACGATGTCAGCGCCGGCAAGGTTTTCGGTGCCGATGACAACGAGGCCGTGATCCTCGGCGCCGATGGCACGGTCGAGGAGATTCCACGGGCACCCAAGATCACTCTCGCCCACGTCATCTGGGATGCCGTGGTCCAGCGGGTGGACTGATCGGGACCACCGGTCACCTCGCTCGTTAAGATTCTGTACAGCCGACCAACCAGGAGAAATCAGTGAGCCGCTTCTTCACGTCCGAGTCCGTGACCGAAGGTCACCCGGACAAGATCGCCGACCAGATCAGCGACAGCGTCCTCGACGCACTGCTCGAGCAGGACCCCAAGAGTCGTGTGGCCTGCGAGACGTTCATCACGACGGGACTGATCGTCGTCGGAGGTGAGGTCACGACCGAGGCGTACGCCGACATCGCGAAGATCGCGCGTGACCGGGTGCTCGAGATCGGTTACGACTCGTCCGTCAAGGGCTTCGACGGCGCTTCCTGCGGTGTGCAGATCACGCTTGACGCGCAGTCCCCGGACATCGCGCAGGGCGTCAACACGGCGTTCGAGGGGCGTTCGGAAGGATCGGCCGATCCGCTCGACCTGCAGGGCGCCGGTGACCAGGGCCTGATGTTCGGCTTCGCGTGCGACGAGACGGCCGAGCTGATGCCGTTGCCGATCACGATCGCCCACCGCCTCGCCGAGCAGCTCACGCTGGTTCGCAAGGACGGCACGCTGCCGTACCTGCGCCCGGACGGCAAGACCCAGGTGACGGTCGAGTACGACGACAACGACCGTCCCGTGCGCGTCGACACCGTCGTTCTGTCGACGCAGCACGAGGACGGCATCGATCTCGACACTCAGCTTGCGGCCGACATCAAGAAGCACGTCGTCGACGTCATCCTGGCCAACTTCGACGTCGACACCTCCGATTACCGCCTGCTGGTCAACCCGACCGGCAAGTTCGTGATCGGTGGCCCGATGGGCGACGTCGGTCTGACCGGCCGCAAGATCATTGTCGACACCTACGGTGGGTACGCCCGCCACGGCGGCGGCGCGTTCTCCGGCAAGGACCCCAGCAAGGTCGACCGTTCTGCCGCCTACGCAATGCGCTGGGTCGCCAAGAACATCGTCGCCGCCGGCCTCGCCAGCAAGGTCGAGGTCCAGGTCGCGTACGCGATCGGCAAGGCGCACCCGGTCGGCTTCTACGTCGAGACTTTCGGCACCGAGACCGTGCCGGTCGACAAGATTCGTGCCGCCGTGCTGGAGGTCTTCGATCTTCGTCCGGCCGCGATCATCCGCGATCTGGACCTGCTTCGTCCGATCTACGCGCAGACTGCCGCGTACGGACACTTCGGCCGTGAGCTCCCGGGCGTCATCTGGGAGACCACCGATCGCGCGGACGCACTCAAGGCCGCCGCATCGAAGTAGCTGTCCGCGCGGGCTGGTAGAACAGCACCGTGACTGACGACGAGGGACCCGAGCAGCTTGCTCTGGTCCCT
>NZ_JBAVDI010000068.1:0-6109 GCF_049587115.1 Aeromicrobium sp. | reverse complement strand
CACGAGGTCGCGCTCTCGCTGATCTCCAAACCTAGCGGCTGACGGGCCTCGAGGCGCGTCAGCCACAGGTGTGCGCGATTGACCTCCTCTCCGGCGGCGTGCCTCACTGGTCGGATGAGCGCGGGCATCATCCATGGACGCAGATCCAGCGAGCCGGCGACCTATCTCCAGGAACGGGGGCGGCGCGTTCGGAATTGTCGGCGCTGCCGCGTGCATCGCCGCCGCTCCTTGGCTCGTGGGGCCGCGGTGGCTGCGGCTGGTCACCGTGGGGCTGACTGCTGCGGCTCTCGTCGGCACGCTGGTGATAGAGCCCAATGGCGTCGACTTCGAGGCGCTCGGTCCGACCTGGTTCGCTGTAGCGCTGTTCACCGGGCTCCCCTTTCTGTCGGCGATCGTCCTGATGCTGTCCGTTGATCGGGTCGCGACCGCGACGCAGACCGGGCGCTCGACGCACCGCTGGGTGGCGCCGGCCGTCCTGCTGCTGGTGGTCCCACTCAGCACCTTCGCGTTCGTGATCGTGGGTGGAGTGATCGCGGTGCTGCTGCCGATTCGCCGACGCTTCCTGAAGCCTCTGCGCAGGTCAGCACGGGGCACCCTGATCGTTCGGGCGGTGTTCGCGGCGGTCCCCATCATGGCGTTGGTCGGTCTTGCTGGTGATCTCCGCGTCCTTTATTGAGCGTCGCCGGAGGATCCACCCGGCGCCGGCTGTGCAGCGTCGGCCGTCCCCACTGGGTCAGGGCAGTAGTCAGACCGTCACAACGGGATTATCGTGAGAGAAAGCGGCTCGGGCGCTTCCCGACCCCTAGGAGCAGCAATGCTGAACGACAGCAAGGTCACCGCCAACGTTCCAGTCTCGAATCTTGACCGGGCGCGCCAGTTCTACGCCGACACCCTGGGCCTCACCCCCGCCGGCGATCACCCGGGCGGACTCGTCTACACCACCAGCGGCGGCACCACCTTCTATCTGTACGAGACCGAGTACGCCGGCCAGGCTGGCCACACCATCGCGCAATGGCACGTCTCGAGCGTGGCTGACGAAGTGCGCGACTTGAAGGCCAAGGGCTTGGATTTCGAGCACTACGACATGCCTGGTGTGGAGTGGGACGGCGACGTCGCCAAGATGCAGGGCGTGGGCAACGCCGCCTGGTTCAAGGACAGCGAGGGCAACATCATGTGTATCGATGACGCGGTGGCCGACTGAGCCTGCTCGCTCGACTCCCTTCGCGGGACCGTCAGAAGCGCTCGTTCAGATCGCTGTAGCGACGCACCTGGGCCAGCAGGAGCTGCACGCCTGACTCGTCCGGATGCACTCCATCCGGCGCATCGGCCAGACCCATCGGTGCACCAGCGATGAACGTGAACCGGTAGTACTGCGCCCACTTCTTGATCATCGGTCGGATGCGCTTGCCCTCGGCGGCCTTGCTGCTCCCCCAGGGACTCTGGACATACACGTCCCCACGTCGGAGTCCAGAGTTGTCCGCCGCGATTGCCAACGAGCGCAAAAAGCTGCGCGTGTAGTTCTCAGTCGTCGTCTGGGTCACGCGCTTGGTGCAGCCCCGGTAATCATTCCTGCCGCCCTCGACCAGCAGCACAGTCGGTTTGCTGGCGATCGCCTTGGTGATCCGACTGGCGTACCGGGTACCAGCGCATCCGGCGTCGACCCCCCGTCGATAGAAGCCTGAACCAGACTCGGCGAAGGTCACCGGGACCATCCCCAGCTCTTCGGCGAGGTAGGAGTACATGCCGCGCCGGGGGCTGCCGGCGATGTCGTTGTAGCGCGAGGTGATGCTGTCCCCGATCACCACGAGGGTGCCGTTCGGTCGGGCTGTGTCGGCTGCACCGGCGCTGGACGGCGCGAGCACCATCCCCAGCATGATTGCGATGCCGGCGACACGTGCCGCACCGGCGCTGGGCACCACACGACGACGGCCACCTGCACTGGGCTGTTCAGATCGAGTCAACACGGCTCACGTCCTGTGGTATTGGTGGCCGCACTTCACGCACAGGTCCTGACCACCTTTGGGCCGCCGCCCGCAGCCCTCACAAGCAAATTCTCCCGGCGCGAAGGACATGTGAATGCCAAGAAACCCCACGAAGCACAGGGGAACGAGAGTCCAGTACAAGATCTGTTCCCAAGGCGGTGGGACTGTCAGCCACGAGATGACCACGATCCCCGCCAGCACCGCCAGGCATCCCGCACCGAGGTAACCGGTCAGGGAGACGCGATCCCAGTGGTTCGTGCGCTTCGGCTCATCCGGCTTGTCCGACACTGTCATCTCTCAGCTGAGGGCGTCCCACACGCCTTCGCTCCCATGCGTGAGATTAGCGTGTCTGGCGGTGGATCAGGACAGTTCGGCGGAATTCACCCTCAACCAGCGCCCCCGGCGCGGAAGTTGGTCCAGGCGTCGTTCATGCGGTCGACCTGACCGGGGGTGAACATGTTCATGCAGGAGTCTTTGCTGTAGTCCATGAAGTTGCGGATCGGGTCCGATCCAGGAGTCGCGCACGTGTCTGCACCGACTGGGCAGTTGAACTGCGGGATCGCCTCACGCGGGGTGTCGGCGACGAAGTCGCCTGATGCCGAGCATCCGCCGCGGAAGGTGTGCTCCAGCATCAGCCAGTGACCCACCTCGTGGGTGAGGGTGTCACCCAGCGAGTACTTGCCTGCCGTGCCACCGGGCATCGATTCGTCGAGCATCACGACGCCGTCGATGTAGTCGCGTCCGTTGTTGTAGCCCTTCGGGAAGTAGGCCCATCCCAGCAACCCCCCGCCGATGTCTGCCGAGTAGACATTGAGGGTCTCGGAGTCGCCCTGGTAGAGGGCCTGCTTCATGTCCCGCTCAGTCTTGCCCGGGGTGACGGTGTACCACGCCGGGTTGACCGTCCACGTGATGTCGCTGAGTCCGAAGCGGAAGGGAGAGTCAGCTGCGTCAGCCGCAGTCTGGCCAGAGAAGGAGTCGTTGAGGACCTTCATCTGGGCGCTGATCATCGTCGTCCAGCGATCCCGCTCGGTACTTGAGAGGGTGTGGTCGGACACGACGTGAAAGACCGTCGGAACGGCAACGCTCCCATTGGGAAGCCTCGGCGCGTCCTTGAGGACCCCGTATGCGTTCGCCTCGTTCTTCGGATAGAGCTCGGGCTCCTTGGCCGAGCTCCCATCAGCGACGCGAGCGGCGCTGGCGACACATTCTGCTGCACCGGGTGACGGCGAGGCGGCGACATGACCTGCCCCGGCTGCGGTGATGAGCCCTGTCACCAGAGCAGCTGACGGAATCCAACGAAGCAACGATCGAGCACGCATGTATCCCCCTGATGGCGGGCTGGTCGCCCGGCTTGTCGGATCACCGTACGCCACAGCGGTGTTGTCGGCGACCGCCGCCGGACTGGGGAGGCCTTGTCACCCCTGCAGGCGGGCAGGCGAGGCGTTGCCGAGCTGCAGCTCCAGCGCCTCGGTCCACCTGATGGCACCGATCTCGTTGAAGACGTCTCGGGCCGACTCCAGAAGCGCCGCGGCTTCTTCAGCGCGTCCCTGGTTCACCAGCCACACACCCAGGTCTGCCTCTGTCCTGGCTTGGTAGGGGGCCGCGCCCCAGGCCTTGAACTTCACGATCGCCTCGCGCAACAGTGGCTCGACCGAAGCCGGGTCGTGAGACATCGCCAGCAGGCCGGCCACCCGCTGACGGTGGATCTTCATCCCCGCGGAAATCTGTCCGTCGGTCTGTCCGTCGATCAGGTTGAGCAGGCGGGCGAGGCTCTCGTCGTCAGACGCTTCGATGGCCATCTCCACCGCAATCGGCCACATGTGCACGCAGTCGTCCCAGGTCCCAGAGAATTCGTACATCTGCGTTGTTCCGGCCACGGCGAGGCGCACTGCCGAATCGATGTCGTTGTCCCGAGCGTGGATTCCCTCGGCGAACAGCCGCCAGGCAATGTCGTTGCTGTCATCGGACGCCGGCGCCTCCCCGTGTGCCCACGGAAGCTCCGGCACGTCGCCCCGAGCAGCTCTCGTGGCTCCGACGATGGCCGTCGCGACAAACGTCCAGGAAGTGTTCAGATTCGTCAGGTGCTCCTGGAAGATCTCCTCCACCTCGTCCCACTGGCCCTTGTTCCACAGGGCGAGCGCCAGATTGATCTCCGAACCACTGATCCAGTACACCAGGCCGTTGCTCTTGGCCACTGCCACCGCTTCGCGACCGAACCCGATCGCCTTGTCGAGATCATCGAGCATCGAATTGACGGTCAGGTTGAGCAACGACCGCGACAGAGCAGCGGGATGGTGACTGGACCGGGCCAGATCGGCGGCAGCGACCAGGAGAACTCGCGACAGAGTGACCGCGCCGTACCTTGCGTAGTGAATGCTCAGCCCGAGCAGCGCGTCGGCCAAGTCGCCCTGCTCCCCGGCCAGCTCAGCGAGCTTGGCACGAACCTCCAGGACGTCGCGCACGTCCGTGCCCAAATTGAGACCGGCTTTCGACAACCCGTACGCCAGGAGGAGCGCCGGCTGGTTGGCCTCCTCCCGGCCCAGGAGCCGATCCCACCGTGGCCGCATCAATGCCACCGCGCCGGAGTTGTCGCTGAGGCCGATCAGGGCCTGCCCATGCATTGCAGTCGACCGGCCGGCCCCCAGCTCGTCGCCTCGACCGTCGAACATCTCCGTTGCTCGGGAGGCATGGACCACGGCGTCTGCGTATGCGGCTGTGTCGATCAGCGCTGCGGCGAGGTCGCACTCGAGCTCGGGTCGGGACTGTTCGTCCACCAGGTGCGCCAGCGCTGTCTCGAGGTGGCCGACGGCCTCGACCGGGGAGCCGAGCGCCTGGGCGCGGGTGGCAGCCTTCTTCAGCTGCTCGATCGCAGCTGCGGTCAGTTCCCGGACGTCCGGATCGGCCGGCACCGCTTCGATCGCGTCGAGATAGTGCCGGGCCACGATGGCGGCGACATCGCCGGAGGAGTCTCCCTCGGCCTTGTAACGCTCGACGACGGCAAGGTGAGTGGCTTTGCGGTCGCGTCGCGACAACGTGGCATAGGCGACCTGGCGAACGACGCTCTGATTGAACTTGTACGATCCGAAGTTCGAGTTGAGTCGACTGGTGACCCGGTCGAGGATCTGGAGACGAACCAAGCTGGTCAGCACCCGGTCGACGTCCGGCAGCTCCTCACACAACACCGCGATCGTGTCGCGCTTGAACGAGACGCCCACGACACTGGCCTGATCCACAACTCGTCGTTCTTCGGCCGACAGCGTGTCGAGCCGTGCGGCGATTAACGCCTGCAAGGACGCTGGGGCACCGATGGTGGTCAGGTCCAGAGCCTGCGGGTCGGCCAGCACATACTGCCCGCCGCGCGGGATGACCAGATCACGATCGATGAGTGAGCGAATCGTCTCCACCGCAAACAGCGGGATCCCGTCGGATCGTTCGACCAAAGTGGCGCGGATGTCGTCCGGCAGGCCCACCACGAGCCCGTCGAGCAGCTCACACATGTCACGGGGATCCAGCGCGGGCAGGTGGGCCACGGTCGCCTTGCGGTTCGTGGCGAGCGACGGATTGCTCTCGATGAGACCGGGTCGGGTCAAGAGCACCACGAAACACGCGAACGAACCGACCAGAAGCAGGTGCTCGACGAACAGCAGCAGACCGTCGTCGGCGTACTGCGCGTCATCGATGAGCAGCACGACCGGGTCGCCCTCGCCGACGCGCTCCAAGAATGTTGTCCACGCGGCGAACAGATCTTCACGCGGGTAGTTGCCGACCGATCCGATCCCCAGCAGGGCACCCATCCTGGGCTTGAGCCACGCGCGCTCCTCCTCGTCGGCTACATACCGTTCCAGCCCGGCATCGAGCAGCTTCGCCGGGTCGTCGTCATCGTTGTCACCCGTTCTCAGTCGACCACGGATGGCTTCGGCCAGTGCGTAGTAGGCCACTCCCTCGCCGTATGCGACGCAGTTGCCTGCGTGCCACGTCACGGCCGTTGACAGGCCATCGATGTACTTGTCGAACTCCCACGCCAGCCGGGACTTGCCGACCCCTGGCTCGCCGTCGACCACGAACAGTGTCGGCTTGCGCGACTCCTCCGTCGAGTGGAAGAGCTCCTTGAACAGACGGAGCTCGCG
>NZ_JBAVDI010000067.1:0-2471 GCF_049587115.1 Aeromicrobium sp. | reverse complement strand
GTCGGCCGGCGGCTACACCAAGGCAGCCGCACCGCCGATGAAGACCACCGACCCGTCCTCGGCCAGACGCGCACTGGCCAGCCAACAGAACGACCGGATCGAAGAGCTCAAGTCGAGCGTCAACTCGGAGCTGCTCGCGCAGCTCGGCCCGCAGCTCTATGACGCCGAGATGGACCAGCAGCAGCTCGACCAACGGGTCCGCGTCGTCCTCGGCGAGGTGCTCTCCTCGCAGGACCGGCCGTTGAGCAGCAGCGACCGGGCTCGGGTCACCCAGGAGATCAGTGACGACATTCTCGGTTACGGCCCGATCGAGCCGTTCCTGCGCGACGTCGACGTCTCCGAGGTGATGGTCAACCGGCACGACAGCATCTGGTTGGAGAAGTCCGGCAAGCTGGTTCCGGTCGACGCCCAGTTCGCCGACGAGGCCCACCTGCGGCGCACGATCGACAAGATCGTGTCGCGCATCGGCCGTCGCGTTGACGAAGCGAGTCCGATGGTCGATGCCCGTCTGCCTGACGGGAGCCGGGTGAACGCCGTGGTGCCGCCGCTCGCGGTGGACGGTTCCGCGCTGACGATTCGCAAGTTCGCCGCCGACCCCTACACCTCGGTTGACCTGATCGACTTCGGCACGATGACCCCGCAGACGCTGGACTTCGTCGAGGCTTGCGTCCGCGGTCGCCTGAACGTGATCGTCTCCGGCAGCACCGGCGCTGGCAAGACCACCACGCTCAACGTGCTCTCGTCGTTCATCCCGGACGACGAACGCATCGTGACCATCGAGGACGCTGCTGAGCTGCAGCTCAAGCAGGCGCACGTGGTACGGCTCGAGTCACGCCCGGCCAACATCGAGGGCAAAGGCGCGGTGACCATTCGCGACCTGGTCAAGAACAGCCTGCGGATGCGTCCGGACCGCATCATCGTCGGCGAGGTACGCGACGCCTCCGCACTGGACATGCTCCAGGCGATGAACACCGGGCACGACGGCTCGATCTGCACCCTTCACTCCAACGGACCTCGCGACACCCTGGCGCGGATGGAGACGATGGTGCTGATGGCGGGCATGGACCTGCCGGTCCGCGCCATCCGCGAGCAGGTGGCCTCCGCGGTCGACATGATCGTGCATCAGACGCGCTTCAAGGACGGCAGCCGCCGCGTGACCCACATCAGCGAGGTCGAGCGGATGGAGGGTGACGTGATCACGCTCCAGGACATCTTCGTCTTCGACAGCACGGCCGGCTTCGACTCCCAGGGTCGCAATCTCGGCCGACTGCGTTCGACCGGCCTGCGCCCGAAGTTCCTCGACAAGCTTGCGAACGCCAACGTGACCGTCGATCCCCTGCTCTTCCACACGGACCGGATCTGATGGGCGCGCTGCGTCCCCTCGTGGCCGCGGCAGTGGTCGTGGGCGCCGTGCTGATGGGTGCCGGAGCGGCATCTGCTGCGGACGGGGCCATCGCACATGTCGAGCCGACAGCGGACGGCCTGCAGATCCTGGTCTCCGTGCCGCCCGATGCCGACGTCGATCTCGACGGGGTAGCCGTCACGATCGGCGGAGTCGACGCCGAGGCGGTTGCGGTGCCAGCCAACAGCTCGATGCTCGTCCAGCGCACCGCCGTGCTCGCGATCGACACCAGCCGGTCGATGCGCGGTCCGCGCTTCCGGGCGGCCAGGGAAGCCTCGCTCTCCTATATCGAGGCCCTCCCGGACGACGTCCTGCTGGGCATCGTGAGCTTTGCGGGAGACGTCACCAGCTCGCTCCTTCCTACGCAGGACCGCGACGCCGCCCGCACCGTGATTGCTGAGCTCACCCTGTCCCGGCAGACCCGCCTCTACGACGGGATCCTCGCGGCGGCGGCGATGGCCGGCGACCGGGGCCAGCGGACGTTGCTGGTGCTCTCCGACGGTGCCGACACCAGCGTCACGTCGGTCGATGAGGTCACGGATGCAGTTTCCGAGGCCGGCCTGCTGGTCGACGTGGTCGCCCTCGAGCAGAGCACCCCCGGGATGGCAGCCCTCAACCGCATCACCCGGGCGGGCACCGGGCGCGTGATCAGCGCCGACAGCGGTGCCCTCTCCGAGACGTTCTCGAGCGAGGCGGACGTGCTCGCCACCCAGGTCCTGGTCACCGCCCAGGTGCCCGAGACCGAGTCCGGCAAGCAAGGCACGATCGAGGTGACCCTTCCCTCGACGGACGGCGACCTCACGGCATCGGCGTTCACCACCATCCAGGGTGAGATCAGGCCGGTTGCCGTCGCGGACGACCGTAGTTGGTCGCCTCCCCACTGGCTGATGTACGCCGGTGTGGGCGCTGTCGGCTTGGGCTTGGTCGCTCTGCTGATGTTGTTGGTCCCGTCAGCTCCCGGCCCCGCAGGAGTCGTCGACCGGGTCGCGTCGTACACGCGGACCACCGGGGCGGGCGTGGAACACGCGACCAAGGCTGAGAGCGGCGAACCGTTGGCCCAGGCCAAGGA
>NZ_JBAVDI010000066.1:0-81387 GCF_049587115.1 Aeromicrobium sp. | reverse complement strand
TGCGGAGCAGGCCGTCTACGAATCGAAGGCCGGTGCCCGACAGCAGATCGTCGGGGAGCGAGTAGCCCGCGAAGCCCTCGATGAGGCCCATCGACATCAGACCGACGCCGATCAGCCAGTTGATCTCGCGCGGCTTGCGGTAGGCGCCGGTGAAGAACACGCGGAGCATGTGCAGGATCATCGCGGCGATGAACAGGGCAGCGGCCCAGTGATGGATCTGACGGATCAGCAGGCCGCCGCGAATGTCGAAGGAGATGCGAAGCGTCGACTCGAATGCCTGCGACATCTCCACACCGTTGAGCGGCGTGTAGGAGCCGTTGTACGCGACCTCGCCCATGCTTGGCACGTACCAGAAGGTCAGGAAGACGCCGGTCAGCAGCAGGACGACGAAGCTCCACAGCGCGATCTCGCCCAGCATGAACGACCAGTGCTCGGGGAAGACCTTGCGCAGGTTCTTCTTGGCAATCGTGGCCAGGCTCAGTCGATCGTCGAGCCACTCGACAGGACCCGCAGCCTTCTTGCCGAAGCCGGTGTCCTGGATGGGGGTGTGCTGCTCCGTGCTCATGACTTATTGTCCAACTTCTTCTGGTCGCGTGCCAGCTCGGGATAGCTGGGGCCCACGATCTCGGGGAAGTCGCTCACAGCGACGATGTAACCCTCGGAATCCAGAGCCAGGGGCAACTGGGGGAGCTGCCGGTGCGCGGGTCCGAATATGACCCGGCCGTTGTCGGCAAGGTCGAACGTGGACTGATGGCACGGGCACAGCACGTGATGGGTCTGCTGCTCGTACAGGCTGATCGGGCAACCGACGTGGGTGCAGATCTTCGAGTAGCACAGGATGCCGTCGATGCCCCAGTTCTCCCGGCCCTTCGAGGGGGTGACGTCCTCGGGCTGCATGCGCACGATGATGGTTGCGGCCTTGGACTTGGCCTGCAGAAGCTCGGTGCCGTGGAACAGCGGCTCGCCTTCTTCATCGGTCTCGAACAAGATCGCCGGCTCGGCGTTGACGAGCTGGCCGACCTGGAGGTCCGACGGCTTGATCGGGGTTCCGGAGACATCGTTGACGACCCGCATGCCCTTCTTCCAGACCGTCTCTCGCTGCGTGCCGTTGGGCAGGGGTCCCAGGTCGCGGAGCATGATGATGGCGGGCAGACCCAGGAAGCCGAGCGCTCCGAAGAGACTGTTGCGAATCATCGGGCGGCGGCCGAAGCCGGACTCGGAGACACCGGCGTTGATGTCCTCGAGCACAGCCGCACGATCCTCGGCGGACGACGCCGAGGGATGACGCATCTCGACCATCTCGTGGTCACCCATCAGCTTCTTGGCCCATTGGATGATGCCGACGCCCATCAGCAGCATCGCGCCGCCGAGGGTCGAGCCGAGCGCGAGGTTCATGGCCGACCAGCCGAGGAAGGTCTGATCCTTGTCGATGGCGATGTAGGCGACACAGAAACCAACAAGCAGCAGCATCGCAACGGCGAACATGCCGGAGATCTGTCGCTCGGCGCGCTTCTCCTGCGCGGGATCGACATCGGTCGGGCGGTACTGGTGCTCCGGCAGACCCGGGTCCTTGACCGGCTCGGTGTCGGGCAGGCGGTCCAGCTCGTCGGTCATTTCTTCTTCACCCTCGCTCCGTGTGCACCGATCCAGATCGCGGCGAGCACGAGCCCTCCGATGCCGATGATCCAGGTGAACATGCCGTCGACCACGGGGCCGAGGCCTCCGCCGCCGACTCCGCCGTAGTTCGGCTGGGCCTGGATGGCCTTGACGTACGCAATGACGTTGCTCTTGTCCTCAGGCGTGATGACCTCGTCGGAGAACACCGGCATCTGCTGGGGTCCGGTGATCATGGCTTCGGCAATGTGCTTGGCGCTGACACCCTTGAGCGTGGGCGCGTACTTGCCGCCCGGCATCGCTCCACCAGCGCCGACCGAGTTGTGGCACGCCGTGCAGTTGGTACGGAAGAACTCGCCGCCCTCGGCGATCTGCTTGGCAGACTTGCCAGAGATGTTGGTGTATTCCTTGCCCGGGATGGCCGGGCCGGGAGCCAGCGACGCGATGTACGCGGCGAGCTGCTTGGTCTCTTCGGAGTCGTACTGGGGCGCCTTGCGCGGCGCCTGCGGGGCGCTCTGCGCCATCGGCATGCGCCCGGTGCCGACCTGGAAGTCGACCGCTGCGGCACCGACGCCGATGAGCGTCGGGCCATAGTTGCCGCCGCGCTTGGTCTCGATACCACCGGCGTTCTTGCCGTGGCAGCTTGCGCAACCGACGAGGTACAGCTCGCGGCCGGCTTCGACATCCTGGGAGGACGCTGTCTCGGCGGTGGCGGGCTTCGGCGCGAACGCGGTGTAGAGGCCCCCGGCGACGACAAGTCCCATCAGGAGAACGACAAGACCGGCGAGTGGATGCCGGCGTCTGGTGGACAGTTTCCGCACCGAGGACCTCATTCCTGGAAGTGTTCTGAGTCTACCCGCGAGTATCGGGGCGGACGGAGTGGGGGCAGCGTTACTTGATGAGGTAGATCGTCGCGAAGAGCCCGACCCACACGATGTCCACGAAGTGCCAGTAGTAGGACACGACGATGGCCGAGATCGCCTGCTCGTGGGTGAACTTACGAGCAGCGAACGTACGTCCGATCACCAGCAGGAACGCGATCAGTCCGCCGACGACGTGCAGGCCGTGGAATCCGGTCGCGAGGTAGAACAGGCTGCCGTACGGCGAGCTCGAGATCGTGACGTGCTCGGTGACCAGGGCGGCGTACTCGGTGGCCTGGCCGGCGATGAAGATCGCGCCCATGAAGTAGGTCAGGACGAACCACTCGCGCATTCCCCACAGCTTGAACTCGAGGAGCTTTCCGCTGCGTCCGGGCTTGCCCCGCTCCGCGGCGAAGACGCCGAACTGGCAGGTCACGGACGACAACACGAGGATCGTGGTGTTGATCGTCGCGAACGGGATGTTGAGCAAGGTGGTCTCCTGGGACCACAGCTCCGGGGAAATGTTGCGGATCGTGAAGTACGCCGCGAACAGGCCGGCAAAGAACATCAGCTCGCTGGACAGCCACACGATCGTCCCCACCGTCACCATCGACGGACGGCCTTCTTGGCCATGGAGTCTGGAAGCAGGAATCACGGATGTAGTCGCCACGCGTTCATTATGTACGATCACCTTGTGAGCGAGCACAAGCCCCTGCGTGTCCTGGTCTACAGCGACGATCGCGACGTCCGCGCAGCAGTGCTGTCGGCCCTCGGATCCCGTCCGCATCCGGACCTTCCCCGCTTCGAGTACGTCGAGTGCGCGACCGAACCCGTGGTCTTCCAGCATCTCGATGGGGGCACCATCGATCTCGTCGTGCTGGACGGCGAGGCCACGCCGGCCGGTGGGCTGGGCATCGCCCGGCAGATGAAGGATGAGATCTTCCGCGCGCCCCCCGTGCTCGTGCTGACCGGTCGACCGCAGGACGCGTGGCTGGCTACGTGGTCGCGTGCCGAGGCGGCGCTGCCCCACCCGATCGAGCCGATCCGTCTGGCCGAGGTCGTCATCGACCTGGCCCGCGGCGTGCTCCAGCCGGCTGACTGACCTCCGGTGAACCGGACCTGGCCCGACGTCCTCGCCGCTCTGGTGGCCCGGGAGGACCTCGACTCTGCCGCGACCACGTGGGCGATGGAGGAGATTCTCTCCGGCAACGCCACGCCGACCCAGGTCGCGGGATTCGCGATCGGCCTGCGCAGCAAGGGCGAGACCCTCGCCGAAGTTCAGGGCCTGGTCGACTCGATGTATCACCATGCGACACCGCTCACGATCGAGGGACGCGTCGTCGACATCGTCGGTACGGGAGGTGATCGCGCCCGCACCGTCAACATCTCGACGATGTCCGCCGTGGTCATCGCAGGCGCGGGGGTGCGTGTCGTGAAGCACGGAAACCGTGCGGCATCGAGTGCGAGTGGCTCGGCTGACGTGCTCGAGCAGCTGGGCGTACGCCTCGATGTGCCCGCGGCCCTGATCACCGAAGTCCTGCAGGCGACCGGCATCACCTTCTGCTTCGCACCGGTCTTCCACTCGTCATTCCGGTTCACCGCGGTGCCGAGGCGTGAGCTCGGAATCCCGACGGTGTTCAACTTCCTCGGCCCCTTGACCAATCCCGCGCGACCGGCCGCCATGGCCGTCGGCGTCGCTGACGCGAGAATGGCGCCGATCATGGCCGGTGTCCTGGCCCGACGCGGCGCCGATGCGCTTGTCTTCCGTGGCGAGGACGGGCTCGACGAGATCACCACGACGACCACGACCCGCGTGTGGGTCGCCGATGGTGCATCGGGCGTGGTCTCGGAGGACACCATCGACCCTCGTGCGTTCGGCTTCGAGCTGACCCCCGGTTCCGAGCTCACGGGAGGAGACGCGGCCTTCAACGCCAAGGTCTTCGAACGAGTGCTGGGTGGTGAGCGATCATCCGTGCGGACCGCGGTGCTGCTGAACGCCGGCGCCGGCATCGCCGCCCATGAGGCGTCCGGCGGGGATCTGGAGAGCCGGATGAGAGCGGGGATCGAGCGGGCGCGCGAGTCGATCGACTCCGGCGCGGCCACCCGGGTGCTGGAGGCCTGGGCGACGACCACCCAGACCTTGGTCTAGGGGCTACAGCCCGATCGAGAACGCATCTTCGAGGTCGTGCTGGCTGAAGGTCTGGAACGCGATCTGCGTCTGGGTCGACAGCACGCCGCCGACCTTGTTGAGCTGATCTGCGACGACGCGGGCGATGTCGTCGTGCTCTCGGACCCGCACCATGGCTATCAGGTCGAGATCGCCGGTGACGGAGTAGACCTCGCTGACTCCGGCTATGGCGGCGATCTGTTCGGCGACCTCGGACAGGTGGGAGACGTCGGCCTGAATGAAGACGATGGCGGTGATCATGTCCTCAGGTTAGGGCATCCGGCCCGGCTAGCCAGGGCGCCGCAGGTCCTGCCACGAGGTGTGCGCCTGGTCGAATGCGGACAGGTGCCGAGCGGCTCCATTGAGGGGTGCGTGCCACGCTCCGCGGACCATGCGCAGTCCGGGGGAGTCCAGCCAGCGCAGCAGGGTCTCGGTCTCCTCGGCGGTCGCTGCGGGGATCGGGCCGAAGCCTGGCTGGACGGTCTCGGCCGTCGCCAGGAGCGCATCAACCCAGCCGGTAGGGTGGGTCCCGCGCGGCATCACGCCCGCTGCAGCGAGTCGGCCGAACCGGATGACGTGGATCTCCCAACCCTCGGCATGCGGGGCGGCGGCGACGAGCTCGTGACTGGCGGTCAGCTCGTGGAGGCGTTGGGTGCGCACGACGGCGCGCAGGAAGCTGCTCAGCCGATCGCGCCACAACGCGGCCTCCTCGAATCGTTCGGTACGAGCCAGCTCGAGCATGCGGGCACGAACTGAGGTCACGAGCTCATCCGGGTCGCCGGTCATGGCGCTGCGCAGCCGCGACACCTCGGCCGCGTAGATTTCGGGTGTCGTGGACCCGTCACACGGTGAGAGGCAATGCCCCATCTCAGCGAGGGCACACGCGGACTGCCGAGGCTTTTTGCCCATCTTGGTCGTGCACTGCCGGATCCGGAATGCGTCGTGCAGGGTCGCGAGGGCACCTTCGGCGGCAGCTCGGCCACGAAACGGCCCGATGTAGTCGGCCTCGTCGTCCAGGATCGCCCGCACGATCGACAGCCGTGGCCACGGCTCACGGGTCAGCTTGAGCCAGCTCAGCCGATCCGGGAACCGGGACCGCCGATTGTAGGGAGGGCGGTGCCGCCCGATCAGGCGCAGCTCACGTACCTGGGCCTCCAGCGCCGTTGCACACACGATGCCCTCGATCCGCTGGGCCAGAAGCACCATCTCGCCCATCCGGGTGCGGGTCTCGGCCTTCGTGAAGTAGGACCTCGTGCGTGCCCGCAAGTTACGTGAGGTGCCGACATAGAGGATCTCGTCCTTGCGGTCACGGAACAGGTACACGCCGGGTGCTTGGGGCAGGTGCTCGGCCAGGTGGCGCTTCTTGCGCTGCTCGGGCTTGACCTTGCTGGTGTAGGTCGTCACCTCCTCGAGCGTCGTGACCCCCAGGGGTCCGAGCCGTTCGAACAGCGCGTGCAGGACGTCGACCGTTGCGCGCGCGTCGGAGAGGGCGCGATGGTTGGGCGTCGTGGTGGCCGCGAAGCGCGCCGCCAAGGTCGACAACTTGCAATTGGGCACCTCGTCACGCGACAGGACCCGGCGGGCGAGAGTTGCGGTGTCGAGGGTCTCGAAGGCCGGCCAGGGGATCGAGAGCTCATGGCAGTAATACTTGAGGAAGCCGACGTCGAATGGTGCGTTGTGCGCAACCAGGACCGTGCCCCGCGCGAACTCCAGGAAGCTCGGGAGCACCTCGGCGATGCGCGGCGCCCCGATGACCATCTGGTTCGTGATGCCGGTCAGGACCGTGATGTACGCCGGGATCTCTCCGTCGGGATTGACCAAGGTCTGGAACTCTCCGAGGACCTCACCGCCGCGGATCTTGACCGCGCCGACCTCGGTGATCTGCGCTCCCCGCACGGCTGAACCGCCGGTCGTCTCGAGGTCGACGACGCAGAATGTCGTGTCGGCCAGAAGTCGGCCGAGCTCGTCGAACGATCCCTGGACGGCCACCATGCGGATCACGGTAGGTGGGTGGTCCGACAGAGCTCGACAACGCACCGGTGCGACGTTTTTGTCCGGACTGGCTCCTAGCGTGCTGAATGTCCCCGGAAGACGGGGCGATTCGTCAACACGGAGGTGCCGGCATGAGTGAGTCCACACCCACCGACGCGGTGGTCGTTGACTGCGACCGCTGTCTCGTCCGCGGACCCAGCGCGTGCGGTGACTGCATCGTCACTGTCCTGTTGGGGGCTCCGCCCGCCGGCATCGAGCTGGATCAGGAGGAGCTGGCTGCCCTCGGGGTGCTCGCCGACGCAGGCTTGACACCTCCGCTTCGACTTGTGACGCCTGTCACGGGCCCAGAGACACAGGTCAGTTGAGGTTGAACTGGCCTCCACCTGCCCATACAGTGGGTCCTTGTGCGTTCGGTGAACGTCGTCCCCCCAGGCCGGCGTCGAACGCGCCGCCAAATCGCTTCAGTCGTGGGGAAGATGACTGAGGTGAACCGGGGAACCATGTGTGTGGGGTGAATCGGACCGCGTTCGCGCGGACCGTAGGGCGACCTTGGCCCGAATCCGTCAGCTCACCCGGTCGGCGCTCGAGGATGTAGGAGTACTGCGTGCGCTTGCCCGCTACCCGAACGAACCGCCATGGAATCGCCGCCGCCGCGGCACTCGCCCTGATCGGCGGATTCTTCGTCCTTCCGTCCGCCGGCGCCGAGCCTGCGGTCACGCCCAAGGACGTGGAGATCGCTTTCCACAAGGCCGAGGCGATCAACGAGCAGGTGAACCAGCTCGGTGTCCAGGTCAAGCAGACACAGGCTGAGATCGACGACATCAGCGGTGACATCGCTCGCTACTCCAAGGTGTACCGCCAGCAGAAGGGCGAGCTCGGCGACGCGATCGCCCAGCAGCAGATGGACGCGCCCCTCGGGCCGAGCGTCAGCCTGCTCACCAGCAAGGATTCGGATCAGTTCCTCGCCGGACTTGGCGCGGTGCAGGCGCTCAACAGCACACGCGCTGATGCGCTGGCGCAGTTTGGCGAGACGAGCAAGGAGCTCAAGAACCGTCGCGCGCAGCTCGAGGATCGCAAGGCCGACCTCGCTTCAGCGACGAAGGAAGCCGACGCCAAGCGCGCCGCGATCCAGAAGCACTATCGCGAAGCCAAGGCCCAGCTCGCTCGCCTGACGGCCGCCCAGCAGAGCAAGTTCAATGCGAGCGACACCACGGTCGACTTCACGGTCGAAGCGTCGGGTCGTGCCAAGCAGGCCGTTGACTTCGCGCTTGCTCAGCTCGGTGACCCCTATGTGTATGGCGGCACCGGCCCCAACTCGTGGGACTGCTCGGGCCTGACCATGAAGGCCTGGGCCGCGGCAGGGGTTTCGATTCCGCGGGTCGTCGGCCCGCAGATGTCCGCCGCCAAGCGCGTTCCGATGAACCAGCTGGTCCCCGGAGACCTGGTCGCCTACTCCAACATGCAGCACATCGGCATGTACCTGGGCAACGGACGAGTCGTCCACGCCCCGCGCCCCGGCAAGAGCGTGGAGATCACCGGTCTCGGTGGATTCAGCGTCGGCGGGCGGGTTGGCTGACTCAGGCCGAAGACCCGGCCCGAACACTGTCGCCGTCCTGGTCCTGATGGCGCTGGGCGTCGCCCTGTTGCTCTGGCAACGGCCGTGGCAGGGATCAAGCGATCCGGTCGTCCAGATCCCCGCTGACGCGTCCGCTGCGCTGGCGGAGCAGTTTCGCAGGCTCTCCGACGCCGACACCGAAGCGTCATTCGTGGCTGCAGCGGGCGCCCAGGATGCTGCCAAGGAGTTCGCCCAGCGGGCCTGGCGGGCTCGCGCAGCGCTTGGCGCGTCCGACGTCTCGCTGCGTTACGTCACCGGCGGCGACATCACCGATCGATCGGATGGATCGACCGTCGCCGATGTTGAAGTCACGTGGAGCGCCGGCTCCGAAGCCGGGTTCGACGAGTCGACGACGCGCACCTCGTCAGTCGCTTTTCGCGTCGCCCCTCAGCCCGATGGCCGATTCTCGATCGTCTCCGCAGCGCCGCGCACCGGGGCTCTGCCGCTGTGGCTCGCGGGGGCCGTCGCAGTGGAGCGTTCCTCCGGGGCGGTCGTGATCCGGGTGGATGGGGGCGACCCCGATCTGCCGGTCGAGTCGATGGCTGCCGTCGCCCGAGCGGCGGTCCTGGATCAGGTCCCCGGCACGGCGGGCGAGGTCACCTTTGTTTCGCCGCGGACTCAGGACCAGACGGCGCAGATCGTCGGTCAGCCGGTCGACAAGATCACGCAGATCGCTGCGGTGACGACTCGGCTCGATGGGCGAGAAGGCAGCTCCGAGGACACCGTGATCGTGCTGAATCCCACCGTCTTCTCGACGATGGACCGGCGAGCCGCACAGGTCGTCGTGAGCCACGAGGCGACCCATCTGCTCACCGATGCCGTCGGCACTCGTGCGGAGAGCTGGGTCGTCGAGGGATTCGCCGATTTCGTGGCTCTGCACGACGACACGGCGCCGCTGTCGGTCAGTGCGGGCCAGGTGCTGGCGCAGGTCAAGGCTGACGGTCCGCCCGAGCGGCTCCCGTCAGCCGCCGACTTCGACGCGGGGAAGCACGGGCTCGGCGCGGTATATGAGTCCGCATGGCTGGTGTTCCGGCTGCTGGCTGAGCGCTTTGACGACGCGGCCGTCGTGGCCTTCTACCGGGAGGTCCTCAGTGGAGCACCACTCGGATCAGCACTTGATCGATCGTTCGGGATCAGTGTCGACCAGCTGACCAGCCAGTGGAGGACCTACCTGAAGAAGAGCGCTTCGATCGTGTCGTGAAAGTCGCACAGGACCGCGTTGCGCTTGACCTTGAACGACGGCGTCAGGTAGCCGTTGTCCTCGGTCCAGTCGTCGTCGAGGATCGTGTACTTGCGAATCGACTCGGCTTGGGACACCTGGGTGTTGGCCTCGTCGACGGCCTTCTGGATCTCGTCCTTGAGCGTCGGGTCGTCGATGTCGCCGTCCCACGCCTCGGTGTCGATCGTGACGAGCGCTGCGATGAATGGCTTGCCGTCTCCCACCACGAGGCACTGACTGACGTACGGACTGGCGCGCACGCGATCCTCGAGCAACGCAGGCGCGACGTTCTTGCCGCCCGCCGTCACGATGATCTCCTTCTTGCGGCCCGTGATCCGAACGAACCCGTCCTCGTCGACCTCGCCGAGATCGCCGGTGCAGAACCAGCCGTCAGCACTGATCGCCTCAGAACTCGCCCCGTCATTGCGCCAGTAGCCGCTAAAGACCTGCGGACCGCGGAAGGCGAGCTCGCCATCTGACTGGACACGCACCTCGGTTCCGGGCAGCGGCTTGCCGACCGTGCCGATTCGCTGCTCCGTGGGGGTGTTGACGCACAGCGCTGCGGTCGTCTCGGTCAAGCCGTAGCCCTCCAGCACGGTCACGCCGATCCCGCGATAGAAGTGCGCCAGCCGCTCGCCGAGCGGTGCGCCCCCGGAGATGGCCCACTCGGCATGTCCACCCAGCGCGTCGCGGAGCCGGCCGTAGACGAGCTTGTCGAACAGCGCGTGTCTCGTGCGCAGGACCAGACCGGGTCGGCCGCGGTCGAGGGCCTTGCTGTAGGAGATCGCCGTCTGCGCGGCCCGGTCGAAGACCTTGCCCTTGCCGTCGGCGTAGGCCTTGCTGCTGGCGGTGTTGAAGACCTTCTCGAAGACCCGGGGGACCGCGAGCACGAAGGTGGGCTCGAACGTCCCGAGATGGGTCACCAGATCCTTGATGTCAGCGGTGTGCCCGAGCTTGGTCCCTGAGCGAATCGCGCCGACTTGGATGATGCGGGCGAACACGTGGGCCAGCGGGAGGAAGAGCAGCGTCGAGCCGCCCTCGCGGGCGAACAGTTCGGGCAGCACCTCGATCGCGGCGCCCAGCTCGTGGCGGAAGGCGCCGTGGGTGAGCCGGCAGCCCTTGGGACGTCCGGTCGTTCCGGAGGTGTAGATCAGTGTCGCGAGCGTGTCACTGGTCAGCGCGGCCCGGCGGGTCTCGAGTTCGTCATCGCTGACACCGGCTCCTCGCGCTGTGATCTGCTCGATCGCACCGGCGTCGATGGCCCACACCTCAGCCAGCTCGGTTGCGGCGCTGCGGGCCTCGTCGACCCGCGCCAGGTGATCGGTGGTCTCGACGATCGCGGCCACGGCTCCGGAGTCCGCCAGGATCCAGGCGATCTGGGCGGTCGACGACGTCTCGTAGATCGGCACTGTGGCAGCGCCGGCCCACCAGATCGCATAGTCCGCGACTGTCCACTCGTACCGGGTTTTGGACAGCAGCGCGACACGGTCGCCGGGGGTGACGCCGGCCGCGACAAGACCTTTGGCCAATGCGAGCACGTCTTGGTGGAAGGCGCTCAGCGTGACATCCTCCCAGCCCCCCTCCACGACTCTCGCGAGGGCGAAGTCGTCGGCGTGCGCCGGGAGGCGGTCGAGGATGTCAAGGGAGAGGTTGCCCAGTTCGGGTGAATGCGCCTGTGTCACCTACGGGAGGTTACTCGCCCGGGCCGCAGCGAGCCGAATGGGTGCGGGCTTCCGCAGCAACCCGCAGCCACGTGCGAGCAACGTCTCGGCTACCGCCCGGGGGGTGGTCTGGCCGATCAGACCACTAGCATGGTGTGACACATCGGGCGGGACGAGGAGAAGTGATGGCGAGAACCACGAGCGACATCGTCATCGACGCTCCGGCTGACCGCATCATGGCCGTCATCGCGGACTTCCCCGCCTACCCGCGTTGGGCGACCGGCGTCAAGACGGCCGACGTCGTGTCCAGCGGCGATGCGGGTCGTGCCGACCAGGTGCACTTCGTCCTCGATGCCGCGCCCATTCGTGACGAGTACGACCTGGGCTACACGTGGGACGGCGATCGATCGGTCTCCTGGAGCCTGGCTCAGAAGGGCAAGATGCTGACGTCGATGGACGGGGCCTACGTCCTGGAACCGGTGGACGACTCGCAGACCCGGGTCACCTACCAGCTCGCTGTCGACGTCTCCGTCCCGCTGCTCGGAATGCTGAAGCGCAAGGCGGAGAAGGTCATCATCGACACCGCTCTCAAGGGGTTGAAGAAACAGGTCGAGGCACTGTGAGCGACCCCAACTCGAGCACGGAGCCGGTCGGTTCGATCGCCGAGGAGGCCTTCAGGCTGTTCCGGACCATGACGGCCTCGCCAGCAGCCCACAGCACGACCGGCGAGAGCACCCACGTGTGCACCGCGACGTGGTGCCCGGTCTGCCAGGTCGTCGGCTTCGTGCACGACAACCCAGATGCACTCGCGAAGGTCTCCGAGTCTGCCGCTGTGCTCACCCGCTCACTCCGCGAGCTCATCGACACCGCTCTGAAACCTCGGGAAGAGACATGACGCTGGCCATCGGTGTCGACATCGGCGGGACCAAGATCGCAGCCGGACTGGTCTCCGATTCCGGTGAGATTCTCGAGTCCGAGGAGGAGCCCACCCCGGACGCCTCGACCGAGATTCCCGCGCTCGTGGCTGATCTCGTGGGCCGATTGGTTGGCGACCAGCAGATCGCTGGCGTCGGTATCGGTGCGGCCGGCTTCGTCGGGGAGGATCGCGCGACGGTTCGCTTCGCGCCCAACATCGACTGGCGTGACGAGCCCCTGGCCGAGCAGGTCCGATCACTCATCGAGCTTCCGGTGGTGGTCGAGAACGATGCGAACGCTGCAGCGTGGGGCGAGTTCCGGTTTGGCGCCGGCGAGGACACCGACGATCTTCTGCTCGTCACGATCGGCACGGGTGTCGGCGGTGGCATCGTGCACCAGGGGCAGCTGTTCCGGGGTGGCTTCGGGGCGGCCGCCGAGATCGGCCACATGCGGCTCGTCCCCAACGGCATCCTGTGCGGTTGCGGCCAGCGCGGATGCTTCGAGCAGTACGCCAGCGGCAGGGCGCTAGTTCGCGACGCTCGTGAAAGGGTCGCGAACGGTGACGAGCGTGCGGACGCGCTGGCTGCGTTGGCCGATGGCGACGAGGGTCGTATCACCGGGCCCGCCATCACGCAGCTGGCGCAGGACGGTGACCCGCTCGCGCTGGACCTGCTGGCCGAGGTCGGGCGTTGGATCGGCGAGGGCATTGCGGTGCTGACGTCAGTCCTGGACCCGAGCGTCATTGCGATCGGTGGCGGCGTCGCCGACGCCGGCGACCTCATGCTGGACTCGGTCATCGAGGCGTTCGAGATTCATCTGCCGGCGCGTGCCCACCGCCCCGAGGCGTCGGTGCGCCTGGCCGCCCTCGGCAATGAGGCGGGCCTCATCGGTGCCGCGGACCTTGCCAGGCAGGAGTCGGACTGATGGCGGACAAGCTCGCCGTCGGCATCGACATCGGTGGAACGAAGATCGCTGCCGGAGTCGTCGACGAGGACGGTCACGTCCTGGCCCGGCTCAAGCGTGAGACCCCCACGACCGAGCCCCTCGAGGTCATCGACGCGATTGCTGACATCACCGAGGAGTTTCGTCGCGAGCATCACATCCGGGCGATCGGGGTGGGCGCGGCCGGATTCGTCGACGCGACGCAGTCGACAGTTCTGTTCGCACCCCACCTGGCCTGGCGGCACGAGCCGCTTCGGGACTCGGTCGCCCGGCGCACCGGGCTGCCCGTGCTGGTCGACAACGACGCCAACGCGGCGGGCTGGGCCGAGTGGCGCTTCGGCGCCGCTCAGAACGAGGCGGATCTGGTCCTGATCACCCTGGGCACCGGCATCGGCGGCGCGATCGTGATCGATGGTCAGCCCTATCGCGGACAGTTCGGCATCGCGGGCGAGTTCGGGCACATGCAGGTCGTGCCGGATGGCAATGAATGCGAGTGTGGCAACCGAGGCTGCTGGGAGCAGTACGCCAGTGGTCGCGTCCTGACCCGCCGGGCTCGCGCTGCGGCGACCGAGGGCACGCCGTTCGGAAAGCTTCTGCTGTCGGAGTCCGGGGGAGCGGTGGATCGCATCGAGGGCCACCTCGTCACCAGACATGCGCAGAGCGGCAACGACGAGGCGGTCGAGTGGATCGCCGAGGTCGGAGACTGGCTGGGAGTAGGCATCGCCAACCTGGCGGCTGCGCTCGATCCCGGCATGTTCGTGATCGGTGGGGGCGTCAGCGATGCCGGTGAGCTGTTGGTCGGCCCGGCCCGGGCGGCCTTCAGCCGGACGCTGACCGGTCGCGGCTACCGCGCCGAAGCGCGTATCGTCCGTGCCCACCTGGGACCCGAGGCGGGGCTCATCGGGGCCGCTGACATGGCGCGATTCACAGCACGGCGCCGTCGTCCGGCCAATCCTTCCGCGAGGGCCCGTGTTCGGGCAACTGCAAGATCAAATAGATCGACGCTGCGACGAAAGTGAGCGCGGCGCCCGCCACGACCGAGCGGTCGAGATAGACACCTGACACGGTGGCGACGAACAGCGCGAGCGGTGCGCCCACCACCCCGCCCCAGGCCAGCAGGATGTTTCGTCGGCGCGGGAGCAGGGCAGTCGGCTCGACCTGACGATAGAACGGCTCCTGGGCCTCGAAGTCATCGTCTGTCAGTGGCGTCCACGTGGGCTCGGGGGCCGGCTCCTCGGGCTCCTCGTCGAAGGACAGATCGAGCTCGAGGCCTTCGACGATCTTGTCGAAGTCGTCGCGCTCAGTCATCGGAGGTTCCGACGTGCTCGGCGATGAACGCCGCCGTGCGGTCAAAGATCAGCTGGGCGTCGTTGTCGATCGTCGCGACGTGGTAGCTCTCGTGCAACGGAACCAGCTCGGAGACTGCTGACGTCACACCGGCGCGGATCAGGTCGACGGAAGTGGGGTCCAGAACGTGGTCCTCGTCGGACCTGAAGACCAGCAGCGGCTGCGTGACGGCGGCCAGGTCGGCCCTGGTGGTCTTCCACATCGCGATCTGGGAGGCAAGCGCCTTGAGTGGGGTCTTGTCGTAGCCCAGCTCGTCCTGCCCGGCCATCTTGATGTCGTTGCCGATGCCGGGCATCGCCGGGACGAGCCACTGCAGTACCGGAACGAGCTTGATGTCGAAGCGGGCGAGGTTGACGGCGGGATTGACCAGCACCACGGCGTCGACGTCGGCGGGGCGTTTCTCCGCGAGCCGGAGAGCCAGGCAGCCGCCCATCGAGAGTCCCGCGACGACGACGCGATCGCAGGTTGCCCGCAGGTCCGTCAGCGCCCCGTCGACCTCGCCGTACCAGTCCTGCCAGCGGGTCGTGTTCATGTCCTTCCACGTCGTTCCGTGTCCAGGCAGCCGCGGCACGCGCACGGTGTAGCCGAGGCCGGCGAGGTGCTTGCCCCAGGGGACCATCGACGCCGGTGAGCCGGTGAATCCGTGACTCAGCAGGACTCCGGTACGGCCACCGTCAGCCGAGAAGGGCTCGGTGCCCGGGACAGGTACGGGCGAGGTCGTGGAGGTCATGACCCCATCCTCTCTCATCCAGGTGCACATCGGGTTGCACCATGCGAAAGGCACGGGGTTCAGGATAGTGTCCTGTCCGTGTTCTATTGGTTCCTGAAGTTCCTCGCACTGGGTCCCGTGCTCAAGCTGATCTTCAGGCCATGGGCCGTGGGCACCGAACACGTGCCGAAGGAGGGGCCGGTCATTCTGGCGAGCAACCACCTGTCGTACAGCGACTGGTTGTTCATGCCGTTGGTGATCCCGCGCCGAGTGACCTTCGTGGCCAAGGCGGAGTACTTCGAAGGAGCCGGGATCAAAGGCTGGCTGCAGAAGAAGTTCTTCTCCGGATCCGGCCAGGTGCCGATCGATCGAACGAGTGGCTCGGCGGCCGCGGGTGCGATCAAGACCCAGCTGCGGCTGCTCTCCGAAGGCGAGGTCTGCGGGATCTATCCCGAGGGCACCCGCTCCCACGACGGCCGGCTCTATCGTGGGCGAACCGGCGTTGCGCGTCTCGCGCTCGAGGCCGGTGTTCCCGTGATCCCGTTGGCCGTCATCGGTACCGACGTCGTCGCGCCACCGGGCAAGGTGTTCGGCAAGTTCGCCCGCCCCGGTGTGCGGTTCGGCAAGCCTTTGGACTTCAGCCGCTACGAGGGCATGGAGGACGACCGTTACATCTTGCGCGCGATCACCGACGAGATCATGTACGAGATCATGACGCTGTCGGACCAGGAGTACGTCGACCTCTACGCGCAGGACTCCAAGAAGCGAGATGCCAAGGCAGTTGCGCGGGCCGAGTCCGACGAGGTCTGGGAAGAGATCCGTCCGGACTGAGCGAGCGCGGCTGGCCCAGCGGATCGAGCGACATCACCGAACCATCCAGGGAAGGGACCGCGACATGAAGGTCGGCATGCTCACCGGGGGAGGCGACTGCCCCGGTCTGAACGCAGTCATCAGGGGAGCGGTGCGCAAGGGCGTGTCCGCGTACGGGCACGAGTTCATCGGTTTCCGCGATGGATGGCGTGGTCCACTTGAGAACGACACGATGACCCTCGGGATCCCCGAGGTCCGAGGCATCCTGCCCCGCGGCGGCACGATCCTCGGCTCGTCCCGCACCAATCCGTTCGCGATCGACAACGGGGTCGAGCGAATCAAGGACAACCTGGCCGAGAACGGCGTCGATGCGTTGATCGCGATCGGCGGCGAGGACACCCTTGGGGTCGCAACCAAGCTTGCTGACCTCGGCGTCAAGGTCGTGGGCGTGCCCAAGACCATCGACAACGATCTGTCCGGCACGGACTTCACCTTCGGCTTCGACACCGCGGTCAACATCGCGACCGAGGCGATCGACCGGCTGCACACGACGGCTGAGTCCCATCACCGTGTGCTGGTCGTCGAGGTCATGGGCCGCCATGCGGGCTGGATCGCCTTGCACAGCGGCCTGGCCGGAGGTGCGAACATCATCCTGATTCCCGAGCGTCCCTTCGACATCGAGAAGGTCTGCGCCCAGGTCGAGAGCCGGTTCGCAACGCACTACTCGCCGATCATCGTGGTGTCAGAGGGGGCGGTGCCCGCCGAGGGCGGCGGCATGTCGCTCGTCAGCGGTGAGAAGGACGCCTTCGGTCACGTTCGACTCGGCGGCATCGGTGATCGGCTCGCCGGTGAGATCGAGAAGCGCACCGGCAAGGAGGCGCGCGCCGTCGTCCTGGGTCACGTGCAGCGTGGCGGATCGCCAACGGCGTTCGACCGCTGGCTCGCGACGCGCTTCGGCCTGCACGCCATCACGGCCGTCCACGAGGGCGACTTCGGCACCATGGTCTCGCTGCAAGGCACAGAGATCACCCGGATCCCCCTCGCGGAGGGCACCGCGGTCCTCAAGACCGTACGTCCCGAGCTGTACGAGGAAGCCGAAGTCCTGTTCGGATGAGGCAGCACGTTCGCCCCTGAATCGGTCCCAGCGGTTGGGCAGGCGGCGGCCCGTGACAACCGCAGCGCCGGATCGGGCAATCGACCGTACGCTCGAGGAATGCCATCCAACCGACCTGTCGAGAACGTGTGGGACTACCCGCGGCCGCCGTCGATCGAGCCGAGCGACGAGCACATCGTCGTGACCCTGGGAGGCATGACGATCGCGAACTCCACAGCGTCGTACCGGATCTGCGAGACAAGCCACCCGCCGACGTACTATCTGCCAATCGACTCGTTCGCGGCCGGCGTCCTGCACCCTGTCGGCGGGAGCACCTGGTGCGAGTGGAAGGGCGCGGCGACCTACTTCGATGTCGTGACGCCTGACCGGACGATCCCGGCCGGGGCGTGGACCTATCGGACGCCCGCCGCGGGATATCGAGACCTCATCGACCACGTGGCGATCTACCCGGGGAAGGTCGACTCCTGCACGATCGACGATGAGATCGTGCAGGCGCAGGAAGGCGACTTCTACGGCGGGTGGATCACGTCCCGGGTCGCGGGCCCTTTCAAGGGCGCTCCGGGCACTCTGGGCTGGTGAGCAGTCCGGGCGCACGAGTGCCAGGTCACATGGCCGCTCCGCGTATCCTTGCTGCGTGAGCATTCCCAGCCTTGACGACCTCCATGCGATGGGTGCTGCCCAGCAGCCGACGTATGTCGATCCTGCCGCCCGCGACGACGCGGTGCGGAAGCTGCGGAAGATGCCCCCCTTGGTGTTTGCCGGCGAGTGCGACGCGCTGCGCGACCGGCTCGCCGAGGTCGCGCGCGGCGAGGCGTTCCTGCTCCAGGGCGGCGACTGCGCCGAGACCTTCGAGGGCGTGACTGCCGAGAACGTCCGCAACAAGCTCCGTGTCCTGCTGTCGATGGCGGTCGTGCTGACCTACGCCGCGAGCGTCCCGGTCGTCAAGGTCGGCCGGCTTGCCGGTCAGTACGCCAAGCCCCGCTCCAGCGACACCGAGACCCGTGACGGTGTGACGCTTCCGGCCTACCGCGGCGACGCGGTCAACGGTTTCGATTTCGATCCCGCCTCTCGGGCACATGACCCGCAGCGTCTGGTGGACGTCTATCACGCGTCCGCGTCGACACTGAATCTTGCGCGGGCCTTCACGACCGGCGGCTACGCCGACCTGCGACAGATGCACGCGTGGAACACGGACTTCGTCAAGAGCAGCCCGGTTGGCGAACGCTACGAGCGCATCGGGGCCGAGATCGACCGCGCGTTGGCATTCATGGACGCGATCGGTGTCGACCCTGACGAGTTCCACACCGTCGACTTCTTCTCCTCCCACGAGGCATTGATCCTCGAGTACGAGCACGCCCTGACCCGCATCGACCAGCGCACCGAGCGGCCGTACGACGTGTCGAGCCACTTCGTGTGGATCGGCGAACGCACCCGTCAGCTGGATGGAGCACACGTCGAGCTTCTCAGCCGCATCGCCAACCCGGTGGGGGTCAAGCTCGGCCCGACGAGCACGGCCGACGACGCCATCGCGTTGTACGAGAAGCTCAATCCCGAACGCATTCCGGGCAAGATCACCTTCATCACCCGCTTCGGTGCCAACAAGATCCGGGACGGACTGCCCCAGCTCGTCGAGAAGGTCACGGCCGCCGGCATCGAGGTCGCGTGGGTGTGCGATCCCATGCACGGCAACACCTTCGAGACCAGCAACGGCTACAAGACCCGGGAGTTCGACGACGTCATCGACGAGGTGCGCGGCTTCTTCGAGGTCCACCGGGCCTTGGGCACCTGGCCCGGCGGCGTGCACGTCGAGCTGACCGGCGACGACGTCACCGAGTGCGTCGGTGGCGGCGCGAAGCTGTCGGCCGAAGGCCTGGCTCACCGTTACGAGACCTTGTGCGATCCGCGGCTCAACCGGGCGCAGAGCCTCGAGCTGGCATTCCTCGTGGCCGAGATGCTCTCAGGCCGCAGCTAGGTCTGGTCGCCACGATGGTCGAGCTCACGTACGACGAGGTGGGTGCCACTGCCGATGTCGTGCTCCCGCCGGGCTACCACCACCTGCGGGTGAGCCGCTCGCTCGGCCGGATCGATCTGGACGTGGCCACCGAGATACTCATGACGTGGCAGGTGCAGGAACGGTCCGGGGTGCGACAGGTGGCGGGACCGGACCGCGTTGCGCTGGGCGCTGACGTGACATTTCGCTTCCTGGCGCAGATGATTCCGTGTCGCGTCGTCCAGGTCGTCGTCGAGCCGGACCTGCGTGCATTTGCGTACGGAACCCTGCCGGGTCACCCCGAGACGGGGGAGGAGCGCTTCGAGTTGCGACGCGATCGGTCGACCCGTGAGGTCACGGCGACGATCACGGCCTTCTCCAATCCCGGAACGTGGCGCACCCGACTCGTCGGACCGGCCGGCCGAGTGCTGCAGCGCGTGATGACTCGCCGCTACCTCGCTGCGATGGCGCCCTAGACCTCGGGCTGCACCCGGAGCGTCATCAGCACCGTGGCGAGTGAGTCGTACTGGCCGCACAACAGCAGGAACTCGATCAGCTCGGGCTCGCCCAGGTGCGTGCTCAGCGCCGACCAGGTCGCGTCGTCGATGTGCTTGTCATCGACGAACTGGTCGGCGGCCGCGAACAGAGCTTGGTCGCGAACCGACCAGCCCGGCCAGGTCTCGTCGGCGAGATGGTCGATCTGCGCCGGTGTGACGCCGACCTTGCGTCCGATCCGCACGTGGTGACGTCGTTCGTACTCGCACTCACGGATCGTCGCGATGCGCAGGATCACGAGCTCGCTGTCGCGGCGGGGAAGTCGCCCGCCCGGCATGAGTCGCCCGCTGTAGTACAGCCATCCCCGGAACAGGCGGCGGTGTCGGCCGAGGGTCGTCAAGATGTTGGGCCGTTGACCGCCAATGACGCGGCCGGCCAGTGTGCTGACGCCGTAGTTGAGGAGTCCCAGCTCCTTGAGTCCTCCGGGAGCGATGCGGGGTGGTTCCATCAGAGCAGTCTAGGGGAGCGGGACGGCTGTCTCAGGACGATCCGAAGCTTCCGCCAGCACCATGGCGACCAGCACCAACGAGCCACCGAGCAACAGTCGCCAAGTGAGTCCCTCGGTTCCGAGCACGATCGCGAACGTCGCAGCGAAGACCGGCTCCATGGTCATCAGCAGGGCTGACCGGGCCGCGTTGAGCTGGCTCTGGGCCCAGGTCTGCAAGATCATCGCGAGGGCCCCCGCTGCGAGTGCCATGTACAGGATCGCGATCCAGTCGTCCGATCGATGCGGGAGGCTCAGTCCGCCCGGGGCAGCCACCACGAGGCTCAGTGCGGCGATCACGCCCATCTGGATCGTTGCCATGCCATAGGCATCTGCGGCTGACGACCAGCGGGACAGCGCGATGATGTGCACCGCATAGAGGATCGCGCCGGCCGCCGTGATCATCTCGCCGAATCCGATGGTGAAACCACGCAGGGACAGAATGGCCAGGCCGACTGTTGACAGCGCCACCGCGATCCACACGGTGCGCGACACGCGCTGCCGGAAGGCCAGTGACGCGAGTACTGGCGTGGCCACGACGTACAGGCCGGTGATGAATCCTGAAACGCTCGCGTCAGTGTGGCCCAGTCCGACGGTCTGCAGGATCTGCGCGACACCGTAGACGCCGCCGGCGTAGCTGCTGCGCCGACGCACCTCTGGGCTCAGCCGGGCGATTGCCCGCGGCGCCAGCAGGAACATCGCGGTGAATGCAATGGCAAACCGCACGGCGAGGAAGTCAGTGGCCGGCACCCGGTCCAACAGGTCCTTGATCAGGAAGAAGGTGGAGCCCCACACCGCTGTGACGGCGAGCAGTGCGACGGCAGCGAGCCGGGTCCGCATCAGGGGAAGGGCACCTGCGAGATGGTGATGGTCGCGCCCCGAGGGCGCTTGGTCCCTGCTTTCGGGTTCTGGCCTCGCACGGTGAAGTTGCCACCACCAAGCGACAGCGCCTGGACCTTGAACCCGGCTTTCTCGAGGATCTTCTCGGCTACGTCCCGGCGCTTGCCGATGACCTTAGGGACAGCAATGCGTTCGGGCCCCTTGGACACCGTCAGCGTGATCGTGTCTCCACGGAACTTCGTGCCGCTGTTGGGAGATTGCGAGACGACGTTGCCCTCGTCGATCTTGTCGCTGAACACCTCGCTCGAGCTGACCTCGAAGCCCGCCGACTGGAGGCCGGACGTGGCTTCGTCGAGCGGTCGGTCGCGATAGTCCTTGACCTCGATCGGCTTGCGGCCCTTGCTGACCGACAGCACGACGGTGGAACCGCGTTTGAGCTGGTCCTTGGTCGTGTAGTTCGTCGCCTCGATGACACGGCCGTCGGCGACCTTCTCGTCGTAGGCACGCTTGAGGCTCGGATCGACCTTGAGGTCGACCTCGGCGAGCGCAGCCTTGGCCGCTTTCACGGTCATTCCTTTGAGGTTCTTGGGGATCTGGACTCGATCCGGACCTTTGGAGACCACGGCGTAGATCGTGGCACCCGGGAGGATCTTCTTGCCCGGACCGGGTTCGGTGCCGATGACCGCACCGAGCGGCACTGACTCGGAGAACGCCCGCCTGTCGACGGTGAAGCCGAAGCCGGCCTTCTCGGCGTTGTTCTTGGCCACGGTCTCGGACTGGCCGATGAGCACAGGCGTCTCGGTGTAGCGACCCACACTGAAGTAGTAGCCGATGCCGAAGGCCAGGAGTGCCAGCACGATGGCCAAGATCAGCAGATTGCGCCCACGACGCGTGATCCCGCCGCCCTTGGCCGTCTTGTAGTCGGCGGGCGACATCACCGGGTGCAGGCCGATCGGGCGGTCGGCATCCTCCGCGACCGCTGGCGGAGCATCGATCGGCGGCGCACCGAGGCCCTGCACACCCAACCCGGAATGCCACTGAACGGTGGCATCGGGAATGTCGACGGCCTCGGTGCGGGCTGAGGCCGAGGCGGGCGTGCCGATCGAAGCCCGAGCAACTGACACGGTCAGAGCCTCGTCATCGGCCACCCGTCCGCCGGGCTGTAGATCGGCAACCAGGTCTGGGTCATCGACAAGACCTGCATCCAGTGCGCGCTGCACCGAGCGCACCTGCAGCAGCATGACCCGAGCATCGGTCGACCGTTGGTCGCGATCGCGGACCGTCGCGCGAGCGACGAGCGCGTCGACGAACGGCGGGATCCCGGGCTGCACGTCCGAGGGGGGACCGATGTCCTCGTGCACGTGCTTGTAGGCGACCTGGATAGGCGATTCGCCGGCATGTGGCTTGAGCCCAGTGAGCATCTCGTAGAGCATCGCGCCGCACGCGTAGACGTCAGAGCGGGCATCGGCGCCGTCGTTCGTCACAATCTCGGGCGCCAGGTAGGACACCGTGCCGATGAGTGTGCCCCCGGTCGCAGTCGTGGCGGCGCTCACCGCTCGGGCCAGGCCGAAGTCCGCGACCTTGACGTCACCGTCGGGCGTGATCAGGACGTTCTCTGGCTTGACGTCCCGGTGGATGATTCGCGCGGCGTGCGCAGCCGAGAGGGCAATGAGCACCTGCTCCAGCAGCGCCAAAGCGCGGTGGGGAGGCATGGGGGCTTCTTCGCGCATGACGTCGCGCAGGGTGTGCCCGGGGACGAACTCCATGACGAGATAGGTGATCTCGCCATCCTTGCCCTGGTCGAACACCGACACGACGCTGCGGTGATTGAGCTTGGCAGCAGACTTGGCTTCACGGACGAAGCGGGCGGTGAACTGCTCGTCGTCTCCCAGACCGTGATGCATGACCTTGATGGCGACCTCGCGGTCGAGCCGACGGTCGGTGGCGCGGAACACGCTCGCCATGCCGCCGCGCGCGATGCGGTCTCCGATCAGGTAGCGGTCGTTGAGGACGCGTCCGACCAGGGCTTCGTCGCCCGTCAATGCCACGCCACCCTCCTTGACCAGTGCGGATCCTCGCGACCCATCGGTTGATTCTAGTGACTGTTGCACACGCGGGAGGCGACGCTGGGGCGTGTCCCGCGCCTGTCGTGACCTTCGCCACGCCCCCATACGGCACGATGAGGTATGCGTCGTGCCGGTTGGATCGTCCTCCTGCTCCTGGTGGGCGCGGTCCTGGTGGGACTCAGCGTGTCGGACCACGACTCGTCGGCGGACCGCTCAGCCGCCGGCCCGAGTGCGTCGCACCGCCCCGACCCGAGCCCCACCGCCGAGCGGCCGAGCCAGGGTCTGCCCCGAGAGGCGCGCCAGACGATCGACCTGATCCGGTCTGGGGGGCCCTACCCCTACGACCGCGACGGCACTGTCTTCATGAATCGCGAGCGGTTGTTGCCGCAGCGGCCGCGCGGTTACTGGCGTGAGTACACCGTGCCGACGCCGGGCCAATCCAGCCGTGGTGCACGGCGGATCGTCGCGGGCGAAGGTGGGGAGCTGTACTACACCGACGATCACTATCGATCGTTCCGACGCTTGAAGGCGGATGCGCGATGAGCGCGACCTACGATTCCCTGCTGTCCGGCAGCACCTCGCCCGGGCTGTTCAGCTGGCGTGGCCGCCCCGACCGCGATCTGGCCGAGGCTGCGTCTGCGGCCGGCTGGCTGGCATTGAGCCTCGACACGACGACCGTGGTCTCAGTCGACGAGTTCTGGGACGAGATCGTGGCGACGTGGAGTCTGCCGGACTGGTTCGGACGTAACCTCGATGCGCTGTTCGACACCCTGGCGGACCTGGCCGTCGGCCGGACCATCGTCATCTGGAAGGGGCTGGTCCAGCTCGCTGACGTCGACCCCGTGCTCACGGGCGCAGTCGTCGACGTGTTTCGTGACGCGATCGGTCAGGCGTCGTCACTTGCGGTGGTCGTCGCTGGCGACCTCGGGGTCAGTGGCTTCGACGGGTTGCTGTGAGCGCGAGCGGCCCGAGCACGGTTCGTCCCTGAGGGCCGAGCAGGTCGATCGCGGCATCGGCTTGGCCCTCGAGCCGGGCAATGTCGTCCTCGACCGCGGCGAGCGCACCGGAGTCCACGATCAGGTCTCGCACCGCGTCTACACCGTCCGTAGTCCCCAGAGCCGAGCCGAGGAGGTTCCGGCCGGCGTCCGAGGTGAGCTCTGCGGCCCGGGCCACCAGCACCGTGCGCTTGCCCTCGCGGAGGTCGTCACCGGTCGGCTTGCCGGTCAGCTCCGGGTCGCCGAACACACCCAGGACGTCGTCTCTCAGCTGGAATGCCTCGCCGAGCGGCAGGGCAACCTCGGACAAGGCGGCGACCAGGCCGGTGTCGGCTCCGGCGAGCGCAGCGCCGATGTGGAGGGGGCGTTCGACGGTGTACTTGGCCGACTTGTAGCGCACGACCGTCATGGCCTCGGCGACCGAGAGGTAGGCGCGCGTCTGACCGGTGACGTCCAGGAACTGTCCCGCGACGACCTCGGTCTTGCACCGGTCGAGGAAGTGTCGCGCTTCCAGCAGGTTGGGCCGCATGGAGTCGGACCGCAGGACAGCGCAGGTGAACATCTGGTCGCACCACGAGAGCAGGAGGTCGCCCAGCAGAACCGCCACCGAGGTGCCGAAGCCGACCGGGTCGCCATGGCGGCCCTCAGCGCGGTGCCGGGTCTCGAACTCGCGATGCACGCTGGGCCGCCCACGCCGGGTGTCTGAGCCGTCCATCAGGTCGTCGTGCACGAGCGCACTGGCCTGCAGCCACTCCAGGGCGGCCGCCGCGGTCACGATGTCGCGGTCGTGCGGGTCCCCTCCCGCGAGCAGCCAGCCCGCGTAGCAGAACTGTGGACGCAGCCGCTTGCCTCCTGCGACGAATGCGATCGAGACGTCGGCGAGATCCTCCACGTCGTTGCCCAGCGGGGCCAGGACGGGACGTTGCGCCTCGACGAAGGCGACGAGAGTGTGATCTACCTGTGTCCGAAATGCGGGATCGTCGGCACGTGAGGTCACGACTCGGACGATACCGTTGATCCATGCGCCCCGAAGACCAGTCCCTCGTCGATGCTCTGCGCGCTTCCGCCCCGAGCTACTCGTTCGAGTTCTTTCCGCCCAAGGACGATGCGGGCGAGGCAGTCCTGTGGCAGACGATCGCTGACCTCGAGCCGCTGAATCCCACCTTCGTATCGGTGACCTACGGCGCAGGTGGCACGAGCCAGGAGCGCACGGTGCGCATCACGGCGCGGATCGCCGAGCAGACCGGCATGCGACCGGTTGGACATCTGACCCTGGTCGCGCAGACGCGGGGCGAGATCGAGTCGGTGCTCAAGCAGTACGCCGCATCGGGCGTCGACAACGTCCTGGCGCTCCGCGGCGATCCCCGGGGCGGACCGCGCGCACCGTGGGAGCCGCACCCGGATGGGATGGACCATGCGCTCGATCTCGTCGAGCTCGCGAGCGGACTCGGCGGGTTCCGAATCGGGGTCGCGGCATTCCCTGAGGGGCACCCGGACGCCTCGAGCCTCCAGCACGATGCCGAGGTCCTGGTCGCCAAGGCCGAGGCAGGTGCTGAGTACGCCATCACGCAACTGTTCTTCCGTGCGGCGGACTACTTCGCCCTGATCGATCGGGTGCGGGCCCTCGGGTGCGACCTGCCGATCGTTCCGGGCATCATGCCGATTCTCAACTTTGCCCAGGTCGCCCGTATGGCCGAGCTGTCCGGCGCCGCGCTGCCACCCGAGGTGCTCGATCAGGTCGAGCCGATCCAGCACGACCAGGCCGCCGTTCGTTCGAAAGGAATCGAGCTGGCCACGGATCTGTGCCGGGAGCTGCTGGTCGGAGGGGCGCCGGGCCTGCACTTCATCACCCTCAACCGGTCGAAGGCGACTCGCGAGATCTTCGACGCGCTGCGTTCCGAAGGTCTGGTCTAGCCGCGCTCAGCGTGGTGCCGGTCCGATGGCGTCGGCGATCGCGGCAGTGGCCATGCCGATGGCCTCGAGAGTTGCTCCAGGATGTGCGTGGGCGCCGGCAAAGTGCAGTCCCCCCTGCGGCGCGACCCCCGGGAGCTCGAACGCGCTGGCCCAGCCGCGCCAAGCCCAGCCCCAGTGGCCCAGCCCGACCAGCTCGCTCGGTGACAGATCGGTTCGGTCCAGCACATACGACCTGAGGTCGATCCCGAACCGCACCAGTGCACGCAGGGGATCCTCGCCGCTGCGGTGCTCGATCGTCCATCGCCCCTCCCCGCCGCTCCACAAACGGATCGGAGGGTTGGCATGCACCAGGATCTCGTCAGGCATCGCGGGAGCCTCCGCGGACAGCGCAACCAGGGTCCGTGAAGCGGGGATGACGGGCATGAGCCGGATTGTCGGCAGGGGAGCGGGCCAGCTGGGTGCGCACCACACGACGATCTCGGCCGGCAGCGTACGTCGTGCCGTCACCACGCCACGGACCTCGCCTCCGTCCAGCACCAGCTCGTGAGCGGACTCGCCCAGCTCGACCGTGACGCCGCGCTCGCCGAGCCGGGTCTCCAGTGCTGCGGCGAGAGCCGGCAACCCACCGGCGAATTGCCAGCGGCCGAACGAGCGTTCGACGTAATGTGCGACCGCCGCGAAGGCGGGTGTCGCGTGCCGGTCCTGGCCGGCCAGGCGAACTGGGTCCAGCACGAGCTTGCGGAGTCTGTCGTCGTCGAGGTCCTTCTCGGCGAGCCGGGCGAGACTGCGCCGGGCCTGCAGCGTTGCGCGCACCGAGCGATCGACTGCTGGCCGCCCGGCAAACACCTGGTCGAGAGCCAGCCGTCGGACCACGTCCCACGTGTCGGCGAGCGTGTCGACCCACGGCGACCACTGGTCCTGACCGAATGCCTCCACGATCGCGGCGTGCTGGTCGCCACGGTTGCCCAGAGGGAGGTCGAGCACCGACTTGTCCTTGTAGACGTGGCGCCGTCCAGCGGTCATCGTGAGGTCGAGGACCCGATCGAGTGGTCGGCCGGTCTTGTGGAACAGGTCTCGGAAGACCCCGGGCAGCGTCACGCTGTCCAGCTCGGTCTGCCAGGTGTGTCCACCTGAGCTGACGCCGTTGAGCCTCCCTCCGAGGCGGTCCGAAGCCTCGAGGACAGTGACGTCGTGGCGCAACTTGGCGAGTCGCGCGGCGACCGACAAGCCGGCGAAGCCGCCACCCACGACCACGACCTTCGCCATGCGCGCAGACTACGGGGTGCGCCTCGAGGCTTCTGCTGGCGCCCCGCGAGCGGTCGCCAGGGTGCTGTCGCGGCTGCGGATCCGCGCTGTGGCACAGTGTCCGTCATGGGTCCGGTCCGCACCGAGTTGATGTGGCAGTCCGTCATCGATGCGGTTGATCTGGCCGGTCCGCGCAGCAGCCTCGACGTGCTCGACCTGGGTGGCGGCACGGGCGGCGACGCCGTCCGGCTAGCGGGACTGGGCCATCGGGTCACGGTCGTGGATCCGAGCCCCGACGCCTTGGCCTCCCTGCACCGCCGAGGAGTCGAGGCCGGGCTCACCGAGGGTTTCACTGGCATCCAGGGTGACGCCGACGACCTGCTCGATCACGTCTCGCCGGCCTCGTTCGACCTCGTGATCTGTCACGGCGTCATCGAGTACGTCGATGATCCCGGTCAGGCTTTGTCGACGATTGCGACAGTGCTCCGCCCCGGGGGGCACGTCAGTGTCGTCGTCGCCGGTCGTAATGCGGCCGTGGCGGCCCGTGCACTGGCCGGTGACTTCGTCACGGCGCAGGCGCTCCTTGGCCGGACGTCCTACGACTGGGACGTCCGCACGATGGGTCCACGGCGCTTCGTCGTTGCAGAGCTGGCCGAGCTCCTGGCCTCGCACGGATTCACGCCAGTGTCGACCACAGGTCTGAGGGTCTTCGCCGACCTCGTGCCCAGTGCATTGGTCGACACCGAGCCTGGAGCGAGGGATGTCCTGTACGCGCTTGAGCGTCAGTTGAGTGCATCGGCGGACTTCACGGCCCTTTCGGCTGGTCTGCACACGATCGCGCGCCTAGACTTGCCTACAGCAACACCCGATCCAGGAGGCAAACGTGCCGCTATCTGACGAAGAGGCCAGGCTGCTGCACCAACTCGAGCAGTCGCTGGCAGCTGAAGACCCCGATTTCGCCTCGACGCTCCGTGGGTCGAAGTTCATGGCGCACAACCGGCGGATCGCCGTGCTGGCGATCCTGGGCTTCCTCGGTGGAGTGGTGCTGTTGTTCGCTGGCGCGGTGTCGGCCATGACCTGGCTCGGCGTCGTGGGATTCGTCGCGATGCTCGCGACGGCCTACCTGTTCATGAATGCCTGGAAGAGTGGCATCGGCCGACGTGACGAGGAGCCGGCACCCAGTGCGTCAGGCCGATCGGGCCGGGCCGGCAAGCAGTCCGGAACGTTCGTCGATCGGATGGAGGAGCGCTGGCAGCGCCGCCGGGACGGCGACGAGCGCTAGCACAGCTCCACTTCACTCCACCGCGGCCGCCCCTTCGGGGGCGGTTTTTTTTTGGCCCGAGCGCACCCAGACCGCGGTCAGTTCGAGACGGTCACCCGCCGAGGCGCGCCTCGAAGTTGTCCAGTCCCTTGCCGTCACAGTTCTTGGCGCCGGGCAGGACGCCACGACGGCCCTTGGCTGCGTGGATGAACAGGATTTCGACGGAGACCGGGTTGCCCGGGGCGCCGGACGGCGTGAAGGTGTCCAGCGTCCATGGGGCTTTCGAGCCATGGGAGTAGTCGCCTGTGCCCAGCACGTTCCACGTGCGGGGCGGAGCTGGAAGGCGCACAGCAACAACCCCAAAAAGGGGTCGTTTTGACCCATAAAGTGGTGGGTTGTGGGGTATGGTGGAGCGAAATGGAGGATCTGGCCGGCGGCGAGGAGGAGTGAGGTGAACCCGGATGTCACGAATTTCTTCGGCACCTACACCCCGCGCCTGGACGACAAGGGACGGCTGTTCCTCCCGGCCAAGTTCCGGCCTCGGCTTGAGAACGGCATCGTCCTCACCCGTGGCCAGGAGAACTGCATCTACGGCTGGACGACCGAGAGCTTCAACGCCTTCACCGACCGAGTTCGCGACACTCCGTTCACCAACCAGGCGGCGCGCAACTTCACCCGGATGTTCTTCTCCGGCGCCTCCTCGGACGTGCCGGACAAGCAGGGTCGAATCTCGGTACCACCAGTCCTGCGCTCCTGGGCCCAGCTCGACCGCGAGTGCACGGTCGTCGGGGCGATGGACCGGATCGAGATCTGGGACTCGGGTCGCTGGGACGAGTTCTCCACAGCTCAAGAGGGTCCGTTCGCGGACATGTCAGAGGAAGTGATGCCCGGCATCTTCTGACGCGCGTGCGGCGAGATCTGCGCCCGCATGGTTCTGACATCACTTCCCCGGTGTCAGACCCGGCGGTCGCGGATCTGGCCACACGACACCAGCCGGGCACCGACACGACGAGGACGAGGACATGACAATCGACACGAGCCGCAGGCGCGTACGGCACGAGGTTGCCGACGGCCTTGCACTCATGGCGTTCTCGCTCGGTGCCTCGATCGTCCTGGCCCTGATCTCGGCTCTCTTCCTGGGCTCGCTGTGAGCAACGCAAGCCACGTCCCGGTCCTGCTCAAGCGGGTCCTCGACCTGCTCGAGCCGGCTGTTGCGGTCGACCGGCCGGTCGTGGTCGACGCGACACTGGGACTCGGTGGGCACACCGAGGCGATGCTCGACCGCTTCCCCGACCTGCATGTCATCGGGATCGATCGCGACCCGGAGGCGCTGGCCCGTGCCGAGGCTCGCCTCGCGCCCTACGGTGACCGGGTCACGTTCGCCCACGCTGTCTACGACGAGATCGCGGAGGTCGTGGTCGAGGCTGGATTCCGCGCGGTTTCGGGCGTGCTGTTCGACTTGGGCGTCTCGTCGATGCAGCTGGACCTGGCTGATCGTGGCTTTGCGTACTCGCAGGACGCGCCGCTGGACATGCGGATGAATCCTGAGGACGAGCTCACTGCGGCCGGCATCCTCAACACCTACACGGCGCGGGAGATCTCGAAGGTCCTGCGCGAGTACGGCGAGGAGAAGTTCGCCAAGCGCATCGCCGACGCGGTGGTCGCCGAGCGGACAGCTGAGCCATTCACCAACAGCGCCCGCTTGGTCGACCTGATCCGAACGTCGATCCCGGCAGCCGCCCGTCGCACCGGTGGCAATCCGGCGAAGCGAACCTTTCAGGCGCTGCGCATCGAGGTCAACGACGAGCTGGGTGTCTATCGGCGCGCTCTGCCGGCGGCGCTGGAGGTGTTGGCACCGGGTGGACGGGTTGTCGTTCTGGCCTACCACTCGCTGGAGGACCGGATCACCAAACGAGCATTTACCCAGGTCACCTCCACCGACGTGCCGCGCGACCTGCCCTTCGTGCCGGAGGGGCACGAGGCGCGCTACCGACTGGTCACCCGCGGGGCCGAGATGGCCACCGAGGCCGAGATCGAGGAAAACTCCCGCGCCCGGTCGGTCCGGTTGCGTGTCGCAGAACGGATCGCCGCATGAGCCCACAGCTGGCCCGCGCTGTCATGACCGCGCCTGTACCGCGCTTCTCGCCCGAGAGCGCCAAGCAGGCAGGTCTTCGACTCGTTCGTCCCGTCCGGAGTCGAGCCCGCAAGGCTCCTTTCGTGGTCGTGGTCCTGACGATCCTGTCGGCAGGTCTGGTCGGTCTCATCATCATGAGCACGATCTTGCAGACGCAGTCCTTCGAGGCTCAGACACTCAATCGCCAGGCGGCTGAGCTGGAGACCCAGCAGCAAGCTCTGGCCCGCGAGGTCGACCGGTTGCAGAGTCCCGCCAATGTCGCCCGACGTGCCATCCAGCTGGGGATGGTGCCGAACACCAACCCGGCCTTCCTGCGGTTGTCGGACGGCAAGGTGCTCGGCAAGCCCGAACCCGCCGCAGCGGGCAGCAGCAACATTCGGAGCGTGACGCCGTGAAGACCGCCAAGGCCGTCTCGCGGCGCCGGCTGCGTGTGTGCCTCGCGATCGTGATCGGGGTGTTCGGCGTCTTCGGTGCACGGCTGTTCCAGATCCAGGGACTCGACGCGAGTGCGTACGCTGCGATGTCGGTCGCGGCAGGCACCGCCAAGAGCACCGTCCCGGCCCCACGGGGTGCGATCCTCGACCGCAACGGCGAGGAGCTGGCGTCGAGCGTCGACGGCCTCACCTTGACCGCCGATCCCCAGATGACCGCCGCCAATGCGCCGCAGATCGCCCGAATCCTCCGCCAGAAGCTCGGAGACCGGATCGACTACTTCGACATGATCGACAAGCTGCGGACACCGAATTCACGATTCGTCTATCTGGTCCGAGACCTGCCGGCCTGGACCGCGAAGAAGGCACTGGCGGCAATCGCGAAGGCAGAGCTGACCGGCGTCTTCAGCGAGAAGGAGACCCTCAGGACATATCCGGGCGGCCGGCTCGCGGCGAACCTGCTGGGCTACGTCAACGGCGCGGGCAAGGGCGTCGCCGGCGTCGAGGCGAAGTACGACAAGGCACTGACGGGTGTCGATGGCTCCAGCACCTACGAGGTCTCGCCCACGGGTCAGCGCATCCCGATGGCCGACAGCGCCGTCACCGAGATGGTCCCCGGAGACGACGTCACGACCACGATCGATCGAGACCTGCAGTGGTACGCCGACCAGCGGCTGGCCGACGCCGTACGCCAGTCGAGCTCGGACTGGGGTCTGGCGATCACGATGGACACCCGCACCTGCCAGATCGTGCAGATGTCGCAGGCCCCGACATTCAACCCCGACGACCGCACGGGCATGCAGGACTCCAACACGGTCTCGCGTGGCGTGCAGAACGTCTACGAGCCGGGCAGCGTCATGAAGACCGTCACGATGGCTGCGCTGGCGGATCAGGGCAAGATCGCTTCGGACACGCCGATCGTGGTGCCTTCTGGAATGCAGGTCGACGGCTTCCCCATCGGCGACTACTGGCAGCACGGCACTCTGCGCCTGACCGCAGCCGGGGTCATCGCCAAGTCCTCCAACCTGGGGACGATCGTCGCGTCCCGGCAGATGAGCGACATGACGATGTACAACTACCTCCGGAAGTTCGGATTCGGTCAGATGTCGGGTGTCAACCTGCCCGGCGAGTCCGACGGCATCCTGACCAACGGCAAGAACTGGACCAAGGCCAACCACGCGACGATCTCGTTCGGTCAGGGAATCTCGGTCACGGCGATGCAGATGGTGCGCGCCGTCGGTGCCATCGCGAATGACGGCAAGATGTGCGAGCCCTCCGTCGTGAGCGGCACGGCAACCGCCGACGGTGACGAGACCCCGATCCCGGCCCAGGCCAGCAAGCGCATCGTCTCGCCCGACGCCGCGTCGACCGTGACCCGCATGATGGAGGCCGTGACCGCGCCGGACGGGACGGCACCCGCGGCCGCCATCAAGGGGTATCGCGTGGCGGGCAAGACCGGCACCGCCTGGCGAGTCAACCCGAAGACGGGCCGCTACATCCGCGGCCAGAACACCGTCTCGTTCATGGGGTTCGCTCCAGCCGACAACCCGCGCTTCCTGACCTACATCGTGCTCGACAAGCCGTTCAGCAACGCGGGCGGTGGCTCCACGGCTGCACCGGTCTTCCACGACATCATGTCGATGGCACTGGAGCGCTTCGGCGTCGCGCCCACCGGCTCCAAGAGTCCCAAGGTCGCTCAGACCTGGTGACGATGTGCGAGCCCGGCCCGCGCGCTCCGATGGAAATCCGCGCTGTGGGTAGGGTCAGGGGGTGACCGAGGAGATGCGTGTACGTCCGAACACGACACCACGGTGGGAGCTCAGCGCACTGGCCGCCGAGCTCGACACGTCTGCTTCTGCCGAGGCCATCGTGACCGGCATCTCGCTGAACACGCGACACCTCGAACCAGGTGACCTGTACGCAGCACTGCCGGGGGCGACATCACACGGTGCATCGTTCGCGAGTGTTGCCCGCGAGCTCGGTGCGAGCGCTGTGCTGACCGATCCCGAGGGCGCAGCCATCGTCGAGGATCTTCCGACGGTGGTCGTCGCCGATCCTCGGCAGGCATTGGCGCGGCTCAGCAGCACGTTCTACGACAACCCGAGCAGCGCCTTCACGACCCTCGGCGTCACGGGTACCCAGGGCAAGACCACCACGACCTACCTTGCCGAAGCGGCCCTCGGCGATCACGTGTCGGCGGTCGTCGGCACGATCGGCACCCGAATCGGGCAGAAGCCGGCCGCGTCAACGCTCACGACTCCCGAGGCGCCGCAGCTGCAGGCGCTGTTCGCGGTCATGCGAGAGGAAGCGGTCGAGCTGTGCGCCATGGAGGTGTCGAGCCACGCCCTGGTGCAGGGCAGGGTCGACGGCTTCCAGTTCGACGTTGCGGTCTTCCTCAACCTGGGCCGCGATCACCTCGACTTCCACCACGACCTGGAGGACTACTTCCTCGCCAAGGCGGCGCTGTTCACACCAGAGCACGCCCGGCGGGCTGTGATCAACGTCGACGATGCCCACGGCCGCAGACTGCGAGAGCTGACCCCGCTGCCGGTCACGACGTTCTCGACCGACGGCAATCCCGCCGACTGGCGTGCGGTCAACATCCGACCGAATCGCCTCGGTACAGACCTGGAGGTGCTCGGCCCCGCCGGGGTGGCATTCGACCTGGCCGTGCCGTTGCCCGGCGTCTTCAATGTGTCGAACGCTCTGGCTGTCATCGCGGGTCTGGCCACGGTGGGCTACGACCCCGTCAGCCTGGCCGCGGGGATCGCGGCAAGCACGGGAGTGCCGGGACGCATGGAGCGGATCGAGGCCGACCAGGCCTTCACCGCGATCGTCGACTACGCGCACAAGCCGGACGCGGTCGAGGCGGTTCTGACCGCCCTGCGCCCCGTGACCGCAGGACGCCTGATCGTGGTGATCGGCGCCGGGGGTGACCGTGATCATGGCAAGCGGCCACTCATGGGTCAGGCCGCAGCCCGCCACGCTGATGTCGTCATCGTGACCGACGACAACCCGCGGAGCGAGCCAGCCGCGGCGATCCGCGCCGCCGTTCTCGAGGGCGCGGCAGCGGGGCCGGGCGTCGCCGTCGAGGTCCCCGGGCGGCGCGAGGCGATCGCCCGCGCTGTCGCGATGGCGCATCTCGGCGACACCCTCGTCGTCGCGGGCAAAGGTCACGAGCGGGGTCAAGAGGTCAACGGGGTCGTCGAGCCGTTCGACGATCGCGAGGTCCTCGTCGAGCTGATCGGGGGGACCGCATGATTGCCATGTCGCTGCGACAGATCGCGGACGTGACGGGCGGCCTGGTCAGCGGTGACGAGCGCACCATCGTCGACTCCAGGGCGACCGTCGACTCGCGTGCCATCGAAGCCGGCGGACTGTTCGTCGCCGTGGCCGGTGAGCATGCCGATGGCCACGACTACGTGGCCCAGGCCATGGCAGCCGGCGCCGCAGCGGTGCTGTGCAGCCGCGAGGTCGACGCCCCGTCGGTCGTGGTGGCAGACGTCACCGGAGCCCTGGGCCTGCTGGCTCGTCACGTCCTCGGTCTGGTCGATGACGTCTCGGTCGTCGGGATCACCGGTTCCAGCGGCAAGACCAGTACCAAGGACCTCCTCGCCCAGGTGCTCGAGCCCGAAGGAGTGACGGTCGCGACAGCCGGCAACTTCAACAACGAGCTCGGCGTACCGCTCACGGTGCTCGGCATCGACGAGCTGACCCGGTTCATCGTGGTTGAGATGGGGGCCCGGGGAGTGGGGCACATCGCAGCGCTGTGCCGGATCGCCCCACCGACTATCGGTGTGGTGCTCAATGTTGGTCATGCGCACATCGGCGAGTTCGGATCGGCCCAGGCGATCGCCCGGACGAAGGGCGAGCTGGTGGAGGCGGTCGACCGCAGTGGCGTCGCAGTGCTGAATGCCGATGACCCATTGGTCCTGGCGATGGCAGGGCGCACCGATGGCACGATCAAGACCTTCGGTGCCGCCGGTGACGTGCAGGTGTCCGACATCCACCTGGACTCGTCCGGCACACCGCACTTCACGTTGCGCCATGACGGCCGCAGTGTGGAGGTGCACCTCCCACTGATCGGGGAGTATCACGTCGCCAACGCTGCAGCCGCCGCGACGGTCGCCCTCGCCCTGGGCATCGACCTCGCCACGATCGCCTCCCGCCTCGCGACCGCGGAGCCACGGTCGTCGATGCGAATGGAGCGGCACGTGCGCGACGACGGTGTCGTGATCGTCAACGACGCCTACAACGCCAATCCGGAGTCCATGGCCGCAGCGTTGCGGGCCGTCGCGGCGATCGGCAAAGGGCGCGCGGTCGCAGTGCTGGGCGAGATGCTTGAGCTCGGAGACGACAGCGAGCAGGCGCATCGCGAGGTCGGACGTCTGGCCGCCGAGCTTGGCTTCTGGCGGGTTGTCGCGGTCGGTGCGGGCGCGCGCTGGATCGCCGAGGGTGCGGGGGAGGTCGCGGTGACGGTCGACGATGTCGATGTGGCCATTCGCACACTGTCCGCGAGCCTGTCCGGGGACGAGGTCGTCCTTGTGAAAGCATCGAGAGGCGGCCGCCTCGAGCGGGTCGCGTACGCCCTGCTGCAGAGTTGACGGCATACTCGTCCGAACACGTTGAACTGCCCGGGAAAGGACACGCGACCCGATGAAGGCCATCCTGATCGCTGGAGCGCTGTCGCTGCTGGGCACCCTGATCGGCACGCGTTTCGCGATCTCTGTCCTGGTCAAGAAGGGTTACGGACAGCTGATCCGCGACGACGGCCCGACGTCGCACCACACCAAGCGCGGCACACCCACGATGGGTGGCTTGGTCGTGATCCTGTCGGTTCTCGTGGCCTACTTCGTCGCCAAGCTAGCGACGCAGACGGTGCCGAGTGCCTCGGCGATTCTCCTGCTGTTCCTGTTCACCGGCCTGGGGGCGATCGGCTTCCTCGACGACTACATCAAGGTCGCCAAGCAGCGCAATCTCGGCCTCCGCTCCAAGGCCAAGCTCGTCGGCCAGACCGTGATCGGGCTGATCTTCGCGTGGCTCGCGATCGGTTGGGAGGACGACACAGGTCAGACGCCGATCACGCACGCCATCTCGTTCACCCGCGACCTCCGTGGCTGGGAGCTGCCCACGATCCTGTTGGTGATCTGGGTGCTCCTCATGATCGCCGGCGCCAGCAACGGGGTGAACCTGACGGACGGTCTCGACGGCCTCGCCACCGGCGCGTCGGTCATGGTGTTCGGCGCCTTCGTCTTCATCAACATCTGGCAGAGCGGCCAGAACTGCTCGTTCAACCCCGGTCCCAAGTGCTATGAAGTGCGCGACCCCCTCGACCTCGCCGTCGTCGCCTCGGCACTGACAGGTGCCTGCTTCGGCTTCCTGTGGTGGAACGCCTCGCCGGCGAAGATCTTCATGGGGGACACGGGCTCGTTGTCCCTGGGCGGGGCGATGGCTGGCTTCGCGCTGATGACCCGCACTGAGCTCCTGCTCGTGGTGATCGGCGGCCTGTTCGTGGCGATCACTGCGTCGGTGATCCTGCAGGTCGGCTTCTTCAAGCTCAGTGGCGGCAAACGGATCTTCCGGATGGCGCCCCTGCAGCACCACTTCGAGCTGCTCGGCTGGGCCGAGATCACGATCGTGGTGAGGTTCTGGATCATCAGCGGCCTGTGCGTCGCGGCGGCCATGGGCATCTTCTACGCCGAGTGGGTCACCGGCACATGAGCGGTCCCGATCTGTCCGCCCTCGGCCGGGAGTCATCCTGGGAGGGCGTACGAGTCGCCGTCGGTGGGCTCGGTGTCAGTGGATTCGCGGCCGCCGACACCCTGCAGCATCTCGGCGCCGAGGTCATTGCTCTGGACGACGGTGACGACGACGCGTTGCGGGAGAAGGCGACGCTGCTGGAGATCCTTGGCGTGGACGTCCGTCTCGGGGCTGGGTCGACGGCGAGTCTGCCTGACGACATCGACCTCGTGGTCACGTCACCGGGTTGGTCCCCGGACACCCCGATCCTCACCGAGGCGATACTGCGCGGCACGCCGGTGTGGGGCGAGGTCGAGCTCGCCTGGCGATTGCGTGGCGAAGGCAGTGCCCCCTGGCTGGCCGTGACCGGCACGAACGGAAAAACCACAACAGTGCAGATGCTCGAGTCGATCCTGCGCTCGGAGGGCCTGAACGCGCTGGCAGTCGGCAATGTCGGCACGCCGGTGCTGGAGGCCGTCATGAACCCTGACCCCTTTGACGTCCTCGCGGTCGAGCTGTCGAGCTATCAGCTGCACTGGAGCGAGTCCATCTCCGCCGAGGCGAGCGTGGTGCTCAACGTCGCACCCGATCACCTCGATTGGCACGGTGGACTGGCGGCGTACACCGCGGACAAGGCCCGAATCTATGCCCGAACCAGAGCCGCCTGCGTCTACAACGTGCAGGACCCCGTGACCGAGCACCTGGTCGAGGAGGCCGAGGTCCAGGAGGGGTGCCGCGCGATCGGCTTCACGATGGGTGTCCCGGCGCCCGGAATGATCGGCCTGGTCGACGACGCGATCGCCGATCGCGCATTCATCGCCGGTCGGGTCTCCAACGCGGCCGAGCTCGGCAGCATCCATGATCTGGCGCCCGTCGACGGGGAGATGCCCGCGCCGCACCTCGTGTCGGACGCACTCGCTGCTGCGGCGTTGGCTCGGGCGCACGGGGTGTCCGCGCGCGCAGTGCGTGACGGTCTTCGGTCGTTCCGGCCAGATGCGCACCGCATCGCGGACGTGGCGCGCATCGGCGGCGTCCGGTGGGTCGACGACTCCAAGGCGACCAACCCGCACGCTGCGACCGCATCCCTGCAGGGATTCGAACAGGTCGTCTGGGTCGCGGGTGGGTTGGTCAAGGGCGCGGCGTTCGACGATCTCGTGCTGACGGCCCGGGACCGGTTGCGCGCTGTGATCCTGATCGGCGCCGACCGCGCGGTGATCGCCGAGGCGCTTGCGCGACACGCGCCCGACGTCCCCGTGGTCGAGGTGGACACCGGGGAGACTGATCCCATGGATCGCGTCGTCGAGACCGCGGCATCGCTCGCCCGTGATGGCGACACGGTGCTGCTGGCTCCCGGCGCCGCCTCCATGGACCAGTTTCGCAACTATGCCGCGCGGGGCGACAGCTTCGCCGCGGCGGTGCACCGGTTGCGTGACAGGGCCTAGACCTTCCTTCCCCGAGGCAGAGGACGACCGATGACGTGGAGCACCCGCCACAAGCGAGCTAACCATGGTGCGACCTGCACGTCGGAGATTGCGTGCTGTGGCCCGATGACCCGGAGCGCGACATGACGACGACCGACGAGCGCCGCTCGCCGGCGATCGTGGAAGCTGCCCGCCGCACGCTCGAGCGCCCACTCGCGTCCTACCAGCTGGTGCTCGGGACGACCGCGCTGCTGCTCGGGCTGGGGCTGATCATGGTCCTGAGCGCGAGCTCGGTGTTTGCGCTGACAAACTATGACAACTCGTTCGCGATCGTCGAGCGCCAGCTGTTCTTTGCGGTGCTGGGGCTTCTCGGTGCGTTCGTCGCCGCACGGATCCCGCTGACGCTGCTGCGCAGGCTGATCCTTCCGTTCCTGCTGATGTCGGTGGCGCTGATCGTCGCGACGTTCGTCATCGGCGTCGACGTCAACGGCAACCGCAACTGGCTCGCACTGCCGGGAGGTTTCCAGCTCCAGCCGTCGGAGTTCGCCAAGCTCGCGGTGGTGCTGTGGATCGCGGATCTGTACGCGCGCCGGCAGAAGCACCTCGGCACTCCGCGCTACGTGCTGACGCCGATGGTGCCGATCGCCGGCGCCGTCGCTGCGCTCGTCGTGGCCCAGCACGACCTCGGCACGGCGCTGGTGCTGTTCGCACTGATCGTCGGCATGCTGTGGGTGGCGGGCCTGCCCGCCAAGCAGATGAGCGCGGTCGTCGCGGGCATCTTCGTCGTGCTGGTGTTCTTCGTCGCGACTGCACCGCACCGCGTCGCGCGGCTGCTCAACTTCACCAATCCACTGGCTGACCCCGACAATGCAGGGTTCCAGTCGATCCACGCGAGCATGGCGCTGGCCAGGGGTGGTTTCTGGGGCGTGGGCCTGGGTGGCAGCCGACAGAAGTGGGGCTCGTTGCCGGAGGCGCACACCGACTTCATCCTTGCGGTCATCGGCGAAGAGCTCGGGCTGCTGGGCACGTTCGTGGTGCTGATCCTGTTCGTCGTGCTGGCCTTCGCAGGGATCCGCATCGCGAGCCGCACGAGGGACCCGTTCGTCCGGTACACCGCGGCTGGAATCACGATCTGGCTCATGGTGCAGGCCGTCATCAACATCGGGATGGTGCTGGGCCTGCTCCCGGTCATCGGCCTGCCGCTGCCACTGATCTCGTACGGCGGCTCGAGTCTGCTGGTGACCCTTGTCGCACTGGGCGTCCTGATCAACTGTGCCAAGACCGAACCCGGAGCCCGGCGCGCACTCGCGGCGGGCCGCGCCAGCCGCGCACGGGGCCGGCTGTCACGGAGGAGCTGACGGTGCGAGCGTTACTTGCTGGCGGAGGGACCGCAGGGCACACGTCGCCGCTGCTGGCCACCGCAGCAGTGCTGAGCGAGTCCGGGGTCGAGATCACGTGCCTCGGCACGCCTCGGGGCCTCGAAGTGACCCTGATCCCGCAGGCCGGCTTCCAGCTCGAGCTCGTCCCTCCGGTCCCCTTGCCGCGCCGACCGGGCAAGGCAATGGTCCAGGTTCCGACGAAGCTCCGAGCCGCTGTGCGGGCGACCAATGAGGTCGTCGATCGCGTCCGACCTGACGTGATCGTCGGCTTCGGGGGCTACGTCTCGGTGCCTGCCTATCTCGTGGCGCGTCGCCGGCACATCCCACTCGTCGTGCACGAGGGCAACGCAATCCCCGGAATCGCCAACAAGCTCGGCGCCCGCTTCACCGAGCACGTCGCCACGAGCTTTCCCGACACGGAGCTGCGACACGCCCGCTACATCGGTCTGCCGATCAGGCGCGAGATCTCGGGCCTGGATCGTGCAGCCCTGCGATCCGAGGCCCTGGCCCACTTCGGGCTGGCAGCCGACCGACCGACCTTGCTGATCACCGGTGGGTCCCAGGGCGCCCGCCGGATCAACCAGACTCTCTCCGCGGCGGCGCGAGATCTTGCCGAGGCAGGAGTCCAGGTGCTGCATGCCGCCGGGCGACCCGACGAGGTGACGGTCCATCCGCGTGCGGGCGATCCTGCTTATGTCGTGGTCCCGTACATCGACCGGATGGACCTGGCCTACGCCGCGGCCGACCTGATCGTCTGCCGGGCTGGGGCGAACACGGTGACCGAGGCAGCGGCGGTCGGGCTGCCGGCCGCATTCGTCCCGTTGCCGATAGGCAACGGCGAACAGGCCCACAACGCACACGCCGTCGTCCAGGCGGGGGGAGCGCTGCTGATCGACGATGCGGCTCTCACCCCGGCGTGGATCGACAATGTCGTGATCCCGTTGGTCTGTCACCCGGGGCGGCTCGCCGCGATGTCGAAGGCGGCCGCCGGGTTGGTCCCGCGCAACGCTGACGAGCTGCTCGCCGACATGGTCCGGAAGGCGGTCCGGTCGTGAGGATTCCGTTTCCCGACCACGTGCCACCGGCTCGGGACCTCGGCGCGGTGCACTTCGTCGGCATCGGCGGTGCCGGACTCTCGGCGATCGCCCGGATCATGTCGCAGCAGGGGTTAGCGGTCAGCGGCAGCGACACGGCTGATTCTGCCGTCGTCCAAGCGTTGCGTGCCGAGGGCATCACCTGCTTCATCGGTCACGATGCCGCGCACCTCGAAGGCATCCAGACCGTGATCGCCTCGACCGCGGTGCGCGAGGACAACGCCGAGATCGTCGAGGCCCAGCGTCTCGGCCTGCGCCTGTGGCCGCGGTCCGCGGGGATGCGTGCCCTGATGGCAGACCGGCGCACGATCGCCGTCGCCGGCACCCATGGCAAGACCACCACGACCGCGATGCTGACGTGCGCGCTGATCGCCGCCGGAGCCAAGCCGTCCTTCGCGATCGGGGCGCAGGTCGCCAGCCTCGGCGTCAATGCGCGGCTCGGACGCGGCGACCTGTTCGTTGCCGAGGCGGACGAGAGTGATGGCGCGTTCCTGCACTACTCGCCCGAGGGTGCGATCGTCACCAATGTCGACGCAGACCACCTGGACAACTACGGCACGATCGAGGCGTACGCGGCGGCATTCGACGAGTTCGTGGCCTCCATCGGTGGGTTCCTCGTCCTGGACGTCGATGACGAGGGCGCCCGGGCGCTGATCGGGCCGGCACGCGAACGCGAGCTCGAAGTGTTGCGTGTCGGCTTCGACGAAGAAGCCGATCTGCAGGGGCGCGACCTGGTCATCGAAGGTTCCACCTCGACCTTCTCGGCTTCCCTGCACGGCGTCGACCTCGGCCCAGTGCACCTAGCGGTGCCGGGAGCGCACTATGCCAAGGATGCCCTGCTGGCCCTGGGAGCAGGGCTGCTGGACGGACACCACGTCGACCTTCTCGTGGCGGGGCTCGCGGCGTACACCGGTGCCGATCGGCGCATGCAGCTGCTCGGCAGTGCTGCCGAGGTGCGGGTCTACGACTCGTACGCCCATCATCCGACCGAGATCCGCGCGGACCTCGCTGCGGCCCGGGCGATCGCTGCGGGCGACCGGCTCGTCGTCGCCTACCAGCCGCACCTCGTGAGCCGGACCCGTTTGTACGGGGTCGAGATGGGCGAGGCGCTGTCGGCTGCCGACCGCGTCGTCGTGGCTGACATCTACCTCGCCCGCGAGGACGCCGATCCCACCGTCACCGCCGCACTGATCGTCGACGCGGTGGACGGACCCCCGGCCTCCGCTGGTGGACCCGTGGACGGTCTGGCGCAGGTGTTGCTGTCCGAGCTGCGGGCGGGCGACCTCCTGCTGACCCTCGGTGCCGGCGACATCACGACGGTCGGCCCGGCCGTGCTCGCTGGGCTGCAGGAGCGCGGGTGAGCGGCCAGCCCTTCGCTGCCCGTGCCGCAGCGCTGCGGCAGCGCCGCTGGAAGCAGGCCGCGATCGCCCTCCTTGCCTTGGCAGGGACGGCGACGTTGGTGTGGATCGTGATGTTCTCGAGCGTCTTGTCGGTGCACCGGGTCGCGGTGGATGGGGAGTCCTCACTTCCCGAGGCCGTCGTTCGCCGCACGGCCGATGTGCGCATCGGCCAGCCACTCGCTCGCATCGACGTGGCGGCGATCGAGGCCCGGGTGGCCGCGATGGAGCGGGTCCGTACCGTCAGGGTCTCTCGGTCCTGGCTCCACACGGTGCGGATCACGGTGATCGAGCGCCGGCCGATCGCCTGGATCTCCCTCAGGGGCGCGATCCGGGGCGTGGACCGTGACGGCATCGACTTCCGGACCTACCGCAAGGCGCCCAAGGGCCTGCTCGAGGCGACCGTCACGGCGACAGGTGCGCGGCAACGTCAGCAGACCCTGGAGGCCGTCGCACGGGTCGTCGAGGTCATCGACTCCGACGCCCCTGCGCTGCGCAAGGCGATGCAAGGGATCAGCGCCGCAAGCAAGGACTCGATCGAATTGGATCTGACCAAGGGGCGCACGGTGGTGTGGGGGAGTGGAACCGATGCCAGCCACAAGCTCAGCGTCCTGCGGGCTCTCCTGCGCATCGACGCGGCACGCTACGACGTCAGCGCGCCCGACCAGCCGACGACTCGGCGGTAGTTGACCGCGACACGCGGCGTGTCGGACCGGGATGCCTGGTCCGCGCGCGTACCGTTTGTCGAAAGTCATAGGTTGACATAACTATAAATCTCCACCTCAGGGTTAGAGTTTCCAAATCCCCGGAAGGGACACACGATGGCGGTTCAGAATTACCTCGCCGTGATCAAGGTCGTCGGCATCGGCGGTGGCGGCGTCAATGCCGTCAACCGCATGATCGAGGTGGGGCTCAAGGGTGTCGAGTTCATTGCGATCAACACCGATGCGCAGGCGCTCCTGATGAGCGATGCAGACGTCAAGCTCGATGTGGGGCGTGATTCCACGAGGGGACTTGGTGCAGGAGCCAATCCCGAGATCGGCAAGCGCGCAGCAGAGGACCATGCCGAGGAGATCGAGGCAGCCATCAAGGGCGCCGACATGGTCTTCGTGACGGCAGGCGAGGGTGGCGGCACGGGCACCGGCGGCGCCCCCGTCGTGGCCCGGATCGCTCGTTCGCTGGGCGCGCTGACGATCGGTGTCGTGACCCGGCCCTTCAAGTTCGAGGGCCGCAACCGCTCGGGCCAGGCCGATGCGGGCATCCAGGCGCTGCGCGACGAGGTGGACACCCTCATCGTGATCCCCAACGACCGGCTGCTGTCGATCAGCGATCCGAACGTCAGCCTGCTCGATTCGTTCCGCCAGGCCGATCAGGTCCTGCACTCGGGCGTCTCGGGCATCACCGACCTCATCACGACGCCGGGCTTGATCAACCTCGACTTCGCCGACGTCAAGTCAGTCATGTCGGATGCCGGATCAGCGCTGATGGGCATCGGCTCTGCGCGTGGCGAACATCGCGCCGCGGTCGCAGCCGAGAGTGCCGTGTCGAGCCCCCTGCTCGAGGCCTCGATCGAGGGCGCACGTGGTGTGCTGCTGTCGATCGCCGGTGGTTCGGACCTCGGCCTGTTCGAGATCAACGAGGCAGCCGGTCTGGTGGCTGACGCGGTGCACCCCGACGCCAACATCATCTTCGGCGCGGTCATCGACGACGCCCTTGGTGACGAGGTGCGCGTGACGGTCATCGCCGCTGGCTTCGACGGTGGAGAGCCGATGCTGCGCGACGCGACCAAACCCGCGCTGCTCAAGGAGGTCGAGAAGCCAGCCGCGTCGGTGGCTTCCGTGCCGGCAACCGCCCAGAGCTTCCTCGAGCCCGATCCACACCTGGACGGACCGAGGCGGGCAGCGGACGGCGCCAGCAACGTGACGGTCCCGGCGGACCCGATGCCCACGGACTACGGCGACGACCTCGACGTGCCCGACTTCCTCCGCTGAGTTGCTGCACCGGGAGACGGTCGATCGGGTCGAGCTGGTCTTCACCGACCGGGACGGCGGGCTGAGCGACGGCCCATGGGCATCGCTCAATCTCGGCACGTCCAACGGTGATGATCCTGGGTTGGTGCTGCTCAACCTGGCCCGCCTGGCCGACGAGATCGGTGTCGACCGGTTGGTCCGGATGACCCAGGTGCACGGCGCGGATGTCGTGTGGACCGACGAGGTGGCCGCGGACGAGATCCCGCAGGTCGATGCACTGCTGACCGATCAACCCGGCGTGGGTCTGTTGGTGCGGGTCGCGGACTGCGTGCCGATCGTCCTGGTCGGCCTCGACCAGCCCATGGCCGGGGTCGTCCACTGTGGCCGGGAGGGCTTGATCAAGGGAGTTGTCCCGGCGGCGGTCGCCGCACTGCGTGAGCGCGGAGCCGAGTCGCTCCGGGCCTGGGTCGGTCCGCGAGCCTGCGGTCAGTGCTATGAGCTCCCCGAACAGATGGCAGACACGGTTGCGGCGATCGTGCCATCGGCCCGGTCGACGACCTCGTGGGGCACCCCCGCCGTGGACATCGGGGCCGGCGTCCTGGCCCAGCTGCACGCGCTGGGTGTCACCGCCACCGATCTCGGCGCCGGGTTGTGCACGATCGAGGACGAGCGCTTCTTCTCGTACCGGCGGCAGGGACAGGACTCCGGTCGGTTCGGGGCCGTGGTGGTGGTTCGATGAGTCGGCGCGACGAGATCGCGGCGGGACTTGCCGAGACCGAACGGCGCATCGAGTCGGCCTGCGAGTCCGCCGGACGCGAGCGCTCGGAGATCACGCTGATCGTGGTGACCAAGACCTACCCCGCCTCCGATGTCGAGCTGCTGACAGAGCTTGGCGTCACCGACGTGGGGGAGAACCGCCACCCCGAGGCAGGGCTGAAGCTGGAGGAGCTGCGGGCCGGGCATCCCGACGCTGCCGAACCGATGCCGCGCTGGCACTTCCTCGGAGGACTGCAGACCAACAAGGCCGGGGCGGTCGCGCGGTACGCCGATGTCGTCCACAGTGTCGACCGGGCCAAGCTCGCGCACTCCCTGAGCCGTGGTGCCGAGGCGGCCGGCCGCGTCCTGACCTGTCTGGTCCAGGTCGACTTCGCTGCGACGGACCCCGGCAGATCTGGCGTCGTCCCTGCCGGCATAGCCGACGTCGCCTCAGCCATCGCCGACTCCGCACACCTCGAGCTCGGTGGTCTGATGACGGTGGCGCCGCTCGGCGAGGACCCGGCTCCGCACTTCGCGCACCTCGTGCAGCTGTCGCACGACCTGCGTGGCAGGCACCCGGCGGCGACGATCGTCTCAGCCGGGATGAGCGGTGACTTCGAGGCAGCGGTCGAAGCTGGCGCGACACACCTGCGGATCGGGCGTTCGATACTCGGTGAGCGTCCTCCGGCGGGGTAATCTCAGTCCTGTCACAACCCACACGCACACGACGGAGTTCTCATGGCTGGCGCAATGCGGAAGGTCGGCGAATACCTCGGTCTCGTCGAACAGGCTGACTTCGACGACGACTTCGAGGACGACCTCGATGACCCCACCCCCGTGGGCCGGCAGCCCGCAGTGGTGCGCCCGGCTCCGGTCGCGAGCATCGACGACCACCGTCGACCCGAGCGCCGTCCTGAGCGCCGCGCGTCCAACGCCGCCGACCTCGCGCGCATCGAGACCGTGACCCCTCGGACGTACAACGATGCTCGGACTGTTGGCGAGCACTACCGCTCGGGTGTGCCGGTCATCATGAACCTTTCCGAGATCGACGACGACGACGCCAAGCGGCTGGTCGATTTCGCGGCGGGCCTCGTGTTCGCCGTTCACGGATCGATCAATCGTGTCACCGCCAAGGTCTTCCTGTTGTCGCCCGAGAACATCTCGGTGACGGACGAGGACAAGCAGCGCATCGCTGCCGGCGGCTTCTTCAACCAGAGCTGATCCATGGAGCTGGTTGGCGGCATTCTCGACCTCATCCTGCTGCTCGCCATCATCGTTCTGATCGCCCGGTTCATCCTGGACTGGGTGCAGATGCTGGCTCGCAACTGGCGACCGCGAGGGCTCGTGCTCGTTCTGTGCGAAGTGCTGTACTCGTTGACCGATCCTCCGCTGCGGGCCGTGCGCCGTGTGATCCCACCCCTGCGGCTCGGCGGGGTCATGCTCGATCTGTCGCCGATGGTCCTGCTGATCGGCATATACATCCTGCGCGCCATCGTCCAGTCGATCTTCTTCTGAGAGTCTGCCAAGAGTGATCTGCGACACTCCTGGCGTTCGGGAGTCCCGTGGCAAAAGGCTTCGTCGGCAGAGTACGGTGGAGTCTCAAAGTCCCAGGACCAACTCCAACCCCGAGGTGTACTCATGCCACTGACGCCAGAGGACGTGCGTAACAAACGGTTTACGCCAGTCCGTCTCCGCGAGGGCTATGACATGGGCGAAGTGGATCAGTTCCTCGACGAGGTCGAGGCCGAGCTCGAACGCCTGACGGTCGAGAACGAAGAACTTCGCGCCAAGGTAGCTGCCGCATCAACCGGTGAACCCACCGGACTCATCCCTGCGGTCTCGCCGGCCACCCCGGCCTCGCAGGCCGCGCCCACCCCGGCCGTCCAGGAGCCTGTGAAGCAGGAGACACCTCCGCCAGCACCCGAGCCGGAGCCCGTCGAGGAGGCGCCTGCGGCCGCCCCTCAGCAGCCGGTCCGCGCTTCGATGGGCGACGCCTCGTCGGCTGCCGCTCGTCTGCTGGAGATCGCCTCGAACAACGCCGACCAGCTCATGGACTCGGCCAAGGAAGAGGCCGACCGGATCGTGGGCGAAGCCCGCGCCAAGGCCGAGCGCCTGACCAACGAAGCGCGTGGCAAGGCCGATCGGCTCGAGACGGACTCTCGCATCCGCGCACAGAAGCTCGATGAGGAGACCAACGAGCGCCGCCAGCAGGCTGTGGCGACGATCGAGCGGGATCGCTACGAGATCCAGCGCGAGGTCGAACACCTGCGGGCCTACGAGCGCGAGTACCGCGCCCGGCTCAAGAATTACTTCCAGAGCCAGCTCGACCAGCTCGCGGCCAATGAGAGCAGCACCGGTTCGCAGCCGGTGCAGACGCCCGCTGAGGCCGGCCCGCGCCGTCTTCGCTCGCTGCTGGGCGACGACGAGAGCTACTGAGCATCGGCTGACGCAACTGCAACCAGAACGGCCCGCCTCCACCTGGAGGCGGGCCGTTCTGATTGCCCGGCCCGACCGTTGACGCAGCGAGCAGGCTGCGGTCAGGCCCTGACGACGGAGAAGGCCAGGCCGAGATCGGTGTCCACGGACTGTGTCTCGTCCTCGGTCTCGGTGATCGTGGTCGCCAGCACCTCGTCCGCGATCAGTCCGTCGTGAGCGCGAAGCGCCTCGGCCATCGGACCGCTAGCCGACCAGGCGAGCGTGATGCGATCGCTGATCTGCAGTCCTGCAGCCTTGCGCGCCTCCTGGATGACCCGGATGGCCTCGCGGGCCAGGCCGGCCATGCGCAGGGCATCGTCGAGCTCGAGGTCGAGCGCAACCGTCTCGCCCTGGTCGTTGACGACCGACCACCCCTCTCGGGGCCGTTCGGAGATGATGACGTCGTCCGGCCCGATCTCGACCGGCGACCCGTCCACGTCGACTGTGGTGTCCCCGCGATCGGACAGTTCATGTGCAAGGCTCGTGGCGTCGGCAGCCGCGATCGCCGCTGCGACCTGCGGGGTGCCCTTGCCGAACCGCTTGCCGAGATTGCGGAAGTTGGCCTTCGCCGAGTGGTCGACCAGGTCCCCACCGGCATCTGCCATGGATTCCAGGCTGCCGACGTTGAGCTCCTCGCACACCTGGGCCCGCAGGTCTTCGCCCAGCTGCTGCCACGCGCCTGAGGGAACCAGGGCGCGACGCAACGGCTGCCGGGTGCGAACCTTGGCTTCGGCGCGGGCGGCCCGGCCGAGCTCGGTCACGCGGCGGGCCAGGTCGACCCGTTCGCCCAGGCCGGCGACGATCAAGGATTCATCGGCGACCGGCCACGGAGCCAGGTGCACGGATGCGGCAGCGCCCTCGGTGACCGGCACGACGACGTCCTGCCACACCCGTTCGGCGATGAAGGGCGTGAGGGGAGCGAGCAGTCTGGTCAGCTGATCGAGCGTCTCGTGCAAGGTGGCGAAGGCTGCGGTGTCGCCGCGCCAGAACCGCCGCCGCGAGCGGCGGACGTACCAGTTCGACATGTCGTCGATGAAGCGTGCGAGCCGTGCGCCCGCGGCCTGGGTGTCGAAGGCTTCGAGCGCCGTCGTGACGTCGCGGGTGAGTGTGTGCAGCTCGGACAGCAGCCACTGGTCGAGCACCTCGCGCTCGGCGACAGGTGGGACCTCGCCGGACTCGGGGGACCAGCCCTCCGAGCCGGCGTACAGGACGTGGAAGGCCGTCGTGTTCCAGTAGGTCAACAGGACCTTGCGCACGATCTCGCTCAGGGCGGTGTGGCCGATGCGCCGGGGCGACCACGGCGATCCCGAGCACGCCATGAACCAGCGGAGTGCGTCGGCGCCGTGCTCGTCCATGAGCGGCATGGGCAACAGGATGTTGCCGAGGTGCTTGCTCATCTTCTTGCCGTCCTCGGCCAGGATGTGACCGAGGCAGACGACGTTTTCGTACGAGTTCTGATCGAAGACCAGGGTGCCGACGGCCATGAGCGAGTAGAACCAGCCGCGGGTCTGGTCGATCGCCTCGCAGATGTACTGCGCAGGGTAGGCCTGCTCGAACTTCTCCTTGGACCCTTCTGCGTGCGGATAGCCCCACTGAGCGAACGGCATGGAACCGGAGTCGAACCACGCGTCGATGACATCGGGAACCCGGCGGTACGTTCCTGCCTCGCCGTCCTTGGTGAAGGTGATCTCGTCGATGTAGGGACGGTGCGGATCGAGCTCGCTCAGGTCGCGGCCGGTCAGCTGGGACAGCTCGGCGAGCGACGCGATGCACACGAGCCGGCTCGGCTCGGCGTCATTTCGCCAGATCGGCAACGGCGTGCCCCAGTAGCGGCTGCGGGACAGTGACCAGTCGATGTTGTTGGTGAGCCAATCGCCGAACCGGCCATTCTTGATCGTCTCGGGGAACCAGTTGGTGTCCTCGTTCTCCGCAAGCAGTCGGTCCTTGACCGCAGTCGTGCGGATGTACCAGGCCGGCAGGGCGTAGTACATCAGCGGCGTGTGACAGCGCCAGCAATGAGGGTAGGAGTGCTCGTAGGCCAGCTCGTTGAACATCAGTCCGCGGGCCGCGAGGTCGTCGGCCAGGGCCCGATCGGCCGTCTTGAAGAACTGGCCACCGACGAGCGGAACGTCGGCCTCGAAGTGGCCGTCGGCGGTGATCGGGTTGACCACCGGCAGGTCGTACGCCTTGCACACCGCCATGTCGTCGGCGCCGAACGCTGGGGACTGGTGCACCAGGCCGGTGCCGTCGTCCGTCGTCACGTAGTCGCCGAGGACCACGATATGTGCGGGTGACGGGAACTCGAGGAGCTCGAACGGCCGCTGGTAGGTCCAACGCTCCATCTCGCGACCGGTGAACGACTCGCCCGTCGCGCTCCAGCCCTCGCCGAGGGCCTGCGCGAGCAGCGGTTCAGCGACGATCAAGTTCTCCTCGCCGTTGGTGGCCAGGACGTAGGTGACGTCGGGGTTGACTGCGACAGCGGTGTTCGAGACCAAGGTCCACGGTGTCGTGGTCCAGACCAGCAGCGATGCGCGGCCTGCGTGGGGGCCCGACGTGAGGGGAAACCGCACGTAGACCGAAGGATCGGTGATCGTCTCGTAGCCCTGGGCCAGCTCGTGGTCGGACAGGGTGGTCCCACAGCGCGGGCAGTAGGGCGCGACCCGGAAGTCCTCGGTCAGCAGGCCCTTGTCGAAGATCGTCGACAGCGCCCACCAGACGCTCTCGACGTAGGAGGGCTCCATCGTGCGGTACGGATGAGCCATGTCGACCCAGTAGCCCATCCGCTGGGTCATCTCCTCGAACAGATCGACGTTGCGCACGACGGCTTCCCGGCACTTGTCGTTGAACGCTGCGATGCCGTACGCCTCGATGTCGGGCTTGCCGTTGAAGCCCAGCTCCTTCTCGACCGCGATCTCGACTGGAAGCCCGTGACAGTCCCAGCCGGCCTTGCGGTCGACGTGATAGCCCTGCATGGTCTTGAACCGCGGAAACACGTCCTTGAAGACTCGAGCCTCGACGTGGTGAGTGCCGGGTGTGCCGTTCGCCGTCGGCGGGCCCTCGTAGAAGGTCCAGCGGGGAGCGTCGGCCGGGGTGTCCAGGCTGGCCGCGAAGGTGCCCTGCTCGGCCCACAGATCGAGGATCTGGTGCTCCAATGCCGGCAGATCGACATGGGCGGGAACGGGGCGATAGGACGCGTGCGAAGTCACACCCTCAATTCTACGGGTGACCGTCGTCGAGTCGGCGGCGGTGCGAGTTGTCTTTGACCCACGTGGGGTCTAATCTCCCTCGCATGCCAAACACGAAGCTTGCGGTGCGAGCTGACGAGAAGCCCTGGACCGCCGCCGAGACCAAGGCGGTGCGGGCCGAGCTGGAGGGTGACTCGACCCGCCTGCGCGGCGAGCTGGATCAGTCGGCCCGCGAGCTGCAGGATCTGCTGCGTGACGGGGTGGATGGAGCCGGCAACGATCAGGCCGATGTGGGGTCCAAGGGACTGGAGCGCGACGCGGAGATGTCCCTCGCGGCCAACCAGCGTGAGCTGCTGATGCAGACCGAGAAGGCACTGGATCGGCTCGAGAAGGGCAGCTACGGGCAGTGCGAGGTGTGCAACGAGGCGATCGGGAAGAATCGGTTGATGGCGTTCCCGCGTGCGACTTTGTGCATGACCTGCAAGCAGCGCGAAGAGCGTCGCTGAGCCTGGCGAATGTCAGCCGAACCCTAGGTGCACTCGATGATCTCCCACCATGTCCGACCGGATGGGCTACCACCACCGAACGGATACAGCCAGGTGACCGTGGCATCGGGTCTGGTCGTCCATGTCTCCGGGCAGGTGCCCGTCCAAGCAGATGGGGAGATCGTGCACGGGGGCGCCGAGGCGCAGGCGGATCAGGTCTTCCGCAACCTGTCCAGGGCATTGCAGGCAGCGGGGGCCTCATGGGCAGACGTGGTGAAGCTGACGTTCTACCTGCGTGACATGGCTGACCTCAGCGACGTACGCATGGTCAGAGATCGCTTCCTGGATCCCACGCGTCTGCCTGCCAGCACCCTCGTTCAGGTGGCAGGACTCGTTCATCCGGACTTCCGGCTCGAGATCGATGCCGTTGCCGTGATCGGAGACTAGACCCGCTGATCTCGATCGTGTGCGCGTCCCGGTTGACCTGCCCGATGGTGATGCCGGCTGGCCAGACCCGGCGCGGCGACGGTCTGGATGTTCCAACGATCCGGCTGGGTCCGCCTCCACGGGCGGCTCGTCACCGACGGTGTGCGACGATTGGCGACGACATGCCTGCCGATAGCGACCCCGCACGAACCACGATCGCTCTGCGAGTGACCGTACCTGTGTCGAGGGTTGCTGGTTAGCGCGATGCGAGCAGCGCGAGGAGCGTCGCTGAGCCGTGGCGACGACCACGGCCCGACCGCCACACACACCTACGTCCGCCTGTTCACGGTTGTCGCAGCTCTGACCCTTCTGGTCGATCAAATCAGCAAGATGCTTGCCGTCCAGAAGCTGCAGGGGCGTGAGTCGATCGAGCTGATTCCACAGGTGCTGTCTCTGACATTCCTGCGCAACGGTGGTGCCGCGCTGGGCACCGGCGCCGGATTCACGATCGTCCTCACCGCGATCGCCGTTGCTGTCACGATCGGTGTGGTTCGAGTCGCGCCCAAACTGCGGGACAAGGGGTGGGCGGTGGGCCTGGGGCTCCTGCTCGCCGGCGCAGCGGGCAATCTGCTCGATCGGATCTTTCGCGAACCCGCGCCGCTGCGCGGCCACGTCGTCGACTTCATCGACTACGGGGTGTTCGTGGGCAACGTTGCCGATGTCGCCCTGACGCTCGCCGCGGTGCTGATCGTGTGGCGCACCTGGCGTGGTGTGGGGCTGGACGGATCTCGTCAGGAGAAGAAGACATGACTGCCGGTGACGCCGAGCTCGAGCACAAGGTGGTTCAGGTCCCCGAAGGGCTGGCTGGCGAACGGGTCGACAGCGCGCTTGCTCGGCTCCTGGGCCTGTCCCGCACGCGCGCCAGCGAGCTGGTGGCCGACGGGCTGGTGATGCTGGACGGCGAGCCCCCGGCGAAGTCCGACCGGGTGACGCCGGGTTCGATCCTCGAAGCCTCGATCCCCGCACCGCGACGTGTTGCGGTGGTGGCGACAGAGGTCGAGGGCATGCGCATCGTGTTCCAGGACGAAGACTTCGTCGTGGTGGACAAGCCGGTCGGTGTCGCCGCGCATCCCAGCGTCGGCTGGTACGGCCCGACCGTGCTGGATCATCTGGCCGGTGCCGGCATCCGAATATCGACCTCGGGAGCGCCTGAGCGACGCGGGATCGTGCACCGGCTCGATGTGGGTACCAGTGGGCTGATGGCGGTCGCCAAGTCCGAGCACGCGTACACGGTCCTCAAGCAGGCGTTCCGCGACCGGACGGTCGACAAGACCTACCACGCGCTGGTGCAGGGCCACCCCGATCCACACATGGGCACGATCGATGCTCCGATCGCGCGCCACCCCAAGCATGACTTCAAGTTCACCGTCAAGGACGGTGGGCGCGACAGCGTCACGCACTACGACACGCTTGAGGCGCACCACTACGCGAGCCTGCTGACGATCAAGCTCGAGACCGGGCGCACGCACCAGATTCGTGTCCACATGAGTGCGCTGCACCACCCGTGCGTAGGCGACCTGATGTACGGAGCCGATCCAACCCTGGCCACGAAGGTCGGTCTCGACCGGCAGTGGCTGCACGCCAAGAAGCTGGGTTTCATCCACCCGCGGACCGGCTCGTACGTCGAGTTCGACTCCGACTACCCAGATGACCTGACCCAGGCTCTCGAGGTCATTCGCGCGCTCGACTGACTCAGCTCCCCCGCCGAGGTTGACTCCGCGGAGGGCCGGGCACCCGTACCACCCGCTAACGCCACACCCGTCTGGATGGGTGGGGAAGGGCAGCGGCCGTGGGATGTCGTGGACAATGAGCACATGAGTTCTGTCGTGCGCCAGTCCGAGAAGCTGAGGGATGTCCTGTACGACATCCGTGGTCCCGTCAGCGCTCGAGCGGCCGCCCTGGAGGCCGAGGGGCACCGCATCCTCAAGCTCAACATCGGCAATCCGCAGCCGTTCGGCTTCGATGCCCCGGCCGAGATCCTCCAGGATGTCATCGCGGCGCTGCCGGGCTCAGCGGGTTACTCCGACTCCCGGGGGATCCAGTCAGCCCGGCGGGCCGTCGTGCACCACTACCAGCTCCAGGACGGCTTCCCCACGATCGACATCGATGACGTCTGGATCGGCAACGGGGTCTCCGAGCTGATCCAGATCGCCTTGCAAGCACTGCTGAACAACGGCGACGAGGTCCTCGTTCCGATCCCGGACTACCCGCTGTGGACTGCCGTGACTAACCTCGCCGGAGGAGTCCCGGTGCACTACCGCTGCGACGAGAAGAGTGGCTGGAACCCGGATCTGGAGGATCTGGAGGCCAAGATCACCGACCGCACGCGGGTCATCGTGGTGATCAACCCCAACAACCCGACCGGAGCGGTCTACTCTCGCGAGACCCTCGCCGGGATCGCTGATCTTGCCCGCAAGCACGATCTGGTGCTGATGGCTGACGAGATCTACGACAAGATCCTGTACGACGACGCGGTGCACATCCCGATGGCGAGCGTCGCGCCGGACGTCCTCACCCTGACCTTCAACGGGCTGTCCAAGGCCTATCGCGTGTGTGGCTATCGCGCTGGCTGGCTGGTGGTGACCGGCCCGCTGGACCGCGCGGGTGACTACCTCGAGGGCATCACCCTGCTGGCCTCGATGCGGCTGTGCCCCAACGTGCCTGCGCAGAACGCCATCCAGGTGGCCCTGGGGGGCTACCAGTCGATCAAGGAGCTGATCCTGCCCGGCGGACGGCTGCTGGAGCAGCGTGACACTGCGGTCACCGAGCTTCGCAAGATCCCCGGCGTCAGCGTGGTGACACCGCGGGGCGCCCTGTACGCCTTCCCGCGGCTCGATCCCGAGGTGCACCCGATCAAGGACGATCAGCAGCTCGTGCTGGACCTGCTCCTGCAGGAGAAGATCCTGCTGACCCAGGGCACCGGGTTCAACTGGCCGGAGCCGGACCACCTGCGCATCGTGACTCTCCCGTGGGCGCGGGACCTGGCCGAAGCGATCCAGCGGCTCGGTAACTTCCTCAGCACCTACCGGCAGGTCTGAGCGACTACCTTCCCGAGCGTTTGCGGGCGGCGTACTCGGCGGCCTCCCCGGCGCGAAACCGCGTGATCGCCGCGATCAGGTCGACCGGAAGCGGCTGGTCCACCGGGAATCGCACCGCGGACTTGCTCGTCCGGTACGTTCCGAGCTCCTCGCCGAAGTGGGCGAACGTGGCCGCGGTGGGAAAGAAGTTGAGCGAGGTGTGGTCGGCATGGCCTGCGAACTGGACCACGACCACACCGTCCTGCGTGTAGGTGGGAATGTTGTGGCTGATCGTCTCGTCGGCGTCCGGAATCGTCTCGCGGATCACGCGGCGTGTCTGGGCCAACCGGGGCTCCACGTCGAAGAGCGCGGCCTCGAGGTACTGCTCGACCGTGGTGAACTTCTGTCGGTCGCCGTCGTCGGTCGATGAGGTCATGTGCCCAGTACAGCCGATCGTGGTGCCGATGGGCCAGTCGGGACCGAAGTGGCACGGTTTCGGCCCGGGACGATGGCGACACGGGGTTGCTTGGTTCGCTGCGTCTGAGCCCTCGACTAGGCTGAGGTCCTTCCCCCCAGATCGTGCCGAGGAGGCCATTTTTCGATGTCGAGCGACTCGCCATTCGTGCACCTGCACGTGCACACGGAGTACTCGATGCTCGATGGGGCGGCCCTGCTCGACGGGCTCTTCGACCGGACGTCCGCGCTGGGCATGCCGGCCATTGCGATGACCGATCACGGCAACCTGCACGGCGCTTTCGACTTCTACCGCAAGGCCAGGGCACACGGCGTCAAGCCGATCATCGGCATGGAGGCCTATCTCACCCCCAACATCCCGCGCACCGAAAAGAAGGCCGTGCAGTGGAACAAGGGCGCCAAGGATGCCGACGTGGCTGGTCGCGGCGCCTACACGCACATGACGCTGCTCTCGGAGACCACCGAGGGCATGCACAATCTCTTCCGGATCGGGTCCTATGCGAGCCTCGAGGGCCAGTATCGCAAGCCGCGCGCCGACCGCGATCTGTTGCAACGCTTCGGCAAGGGGCTCATCGCCACGACCGGATGCCCTTCGGGCGAGATCCAGACCTGGCTGCGCATCGGCAACTACGAGAAGGCACGCGCGGCCGCGGCCGAGTTCCAGGACATCTTCGGCAAGGACAACTTCTTCCTCGAGCTGATGGACCACGGGCTGGCCATCGAGACCCAGGTCCGCGATGGACTGCTGCGCCTGATGAAGGACCTCGACCTGCCGCCGATCGCGACCAACGACTCGCACTACACCGCGCCCGAGGATGCCGAGGCGCACTCGGCGCTGCTGTGCGTGCAGTCCGGCAGCACCATGACCGATCCCAACCGGTTCAAGTTCGACTCCAACGACTTCTACATCAAGTCGGCCAAGGAGATGCGTGACCTGTGGGAGGACCGCTTCGACCTGAAGGCGGCCTGTGACAACACGTTGCTGATCGCCGAGCGTTGCGAGGTCGAGTTCGCCGAGTCCAACGGCGGCTACATGGCTCGCGCCGACGTGCCCCCGGGCGAGTCCGAGGACTCCTGGTTCACCAAGGAGGTCTGGCGGGGCGTCGAGTCCCGGTATCCGGGTGAGGCGCTGACCCCCGAGGTCCGGGCTCGCACCGAGATGGAGCTCGGCGTCGTCCGGGCCAAGGGCTACTGCGGCTACTACCTCGTGGTCGCAGACTTCATCAACTGGGCCAAGGACAACGGCATCCGGGTCGGGCCCGGTCGAGGGTCGGGCGCCGGGTCGATCGCGGCGTACGCCCTGCGCATCACCGACCTGTGCCCCCTGACCCACGGCTTGATCTTCGAGCGATTCCTCAATCCCGAACGCATGTCGATGCCCGACTTCGACATCGACTTCGACGAGCGTCGGCGGGGCGAGGTCATTCGCTACGTCAGCAACAAGTACGGCGAGGAGCGGGTCGCCATGATCGCGACCTTCGGCCGGCTCAAGTCCAAGGCCGCGATCAAGGACGCTGCTCGTGTCATGGACTACCCGTTCACGCACGGCGAGCGCATCACCAAGGCGCTGCCCGCTGACGTCATGGGCAAGGGCGTCACGCTCAAGGGACTCTTCGACAAGGACGACAGGCGCTACGGCGACGGGGCCGACTTCCGCAAGATGCACGACGAGGACGCCGACGTCCGCAAGATCTACCAGACCGCCCTGGGGCTCGAGGGGCAGATCCGGCAGTGGGGTGTCCACGCGGCCGGGGTCATCATGTCCAGCGATCCCCTGATCGACATCGTCCCGATCATGAAGCGCGAGCAGGATGGCGCGATCATCACGCAGTTCGACTACCCGATGTGCGAGGCGCTCGGGCTGGTCAAGATGGACTTCCTGGGTCTGCGAAACCTCACGGTGCTGGACGACACCTTGGTCAACATCAAGCGCAACCGCGACATCGAGCTGGTCCTGGAGGACCTGACCTTCGATGATCCCGCCACCTACGACCTGCTGGCGCGCGGCGAGACCCTGGGGGTGTTCCAGCTCGACGGTGGACCGATGCGAGCCCTGCTGCGCAGCATGAGGCCGGACAAGTTCGAGGACATCTCCGCTGTCGGCGCGCTCTACAGACCGGGCCCGATGGGTGCCGACTCGCACAACAAGTACGCCCGACGCAAGAACGGTCGCGAGCCGATCGACCCGATCCACCCCGAGCTCGAGAAGCCCCTGGAGGCCGTCCTGGGGGAGACCTACGGCCTGATCGTCTACCAGGAGCAGGTCATGGAGATCGCCCAGGTGCTCGCCGGGTTCTCCCTCGGCCAGGCCGACAGCCTGCGTCGCGCGATGGGCAAGAAGAAGAAGTCCGAGCTCGACGAGCAATATGCCGGCTTCCAGGCCGGCATGCTCGAGCGCGGCTACTCCCAGAAGGCGATCACGACGCTGTGGGACATCCTGCTGCCGTTCTCTGACTACGCGTTCAACAAGGCGCACTCCGCGGCGTACGGCGTCATCTCCTACTGGACCGCCTATCTCAAGGCCAACTACCCGGCCGAGTACATGGCCGCACTGCTGACCAGCACCCGCGGTGACAAGGACAAGTCCGCGATCTATCTCAATGAGTGCCGCCGGATGGGCATCAAGGTGCTGCCGCCCGATGTCAACGAGTCCGTGTCCAACTTCGCGTCGGTCGGAGCCGACATTCGCTTCGGCCTCGGGGCGATTCGCAACATCGGTGAAAATGTGGTCGCCGGCATCGTGGAGGGTAGGACCGCGCAGCCAGGCGGTGGACAGGGTCCCTACGCCGACTTCAACGACTTCCTCGACAAGGTCCCCACGTTGGTCTGCAACAAGCGTGTGCTCGACTCCTTGATCAAGGCAGGCGCCTTCGACTCGTTGGGCCATCGCCGCCGGGCCCTGACGACGGTCGCCGAAGAGGGTGTCGATCTCTACATCGATCTCAAACGGCAGGCGGCCATCGGTCAGGACTCGCTGTTCGGAGGAGCCAGCGACGCGTTCACCGGTGGCAAGGTCGAGGTGCCGCTGACGATGCCGGAGTGGGAGAAGACGCAGCTGCTGGCGTTCGAGCGCGACATGCTCGGCCTCTACGTGTCGGACCATCCGCTGCAGGGTCTTGAGCATGTGCTGCGCGCGAGCAGTGACTGCACGGTTGGCGAGCTGCTGACCGATGCCGACCGTCCCGACGGCAGCACGGCTCGCATCTGCGGACTCATCACGGGTGTCCAGCGACGCATGAGCAAGAAGGGCGACAGCTGGGCGTCGATCACGATCGAGGACCTCGAGGGCGGGATCGAGGTCATGGTCTTCCCCGGGGCCTACCAGCTTGCGATGCCGGTGCTGATTCCCGACACGATCGTCATGATCAAGGGTCGGGTGCGCCGCAAGGACGACGGGCTCGAGCTCAACGCGCTCGAGGTCACGCTGCCAGCGATGGGAACCGGCGCACCCGATCGTCCGCTGGTGGTCAGCCTGCCGGTGGCCCGCTGCACGACCGACACCATCGGCACGTTCAAACAGGTCCTGGCCGCCCATCCGGGGGTCTCCGAGGTGCATCTGCGACTGATCGGCAACGGCTCGACGAAGGTCCTGCGACTTCCGGACAGTCTGCGTGTGGCACAGTCCTCCTCATTGATTGCTGACCTGAAAGAGTTGCTGGGCCCACATTGCCTCTCCTGAGACGAGCATCTCTGTCCCTAGCCGCGGTGCTCGTTCTGGGCGTCGCGGCCGGTGTCGTGTGGGAGCAGCTCGCCGATCCTGCCGATTGGGAGGTCCGTGAGACCGGCATCGTCCTGACCGAGGCCGCCTCGACCGGCAGCTTCTCGGTGATCGTCACGTTCGTTGCGATCGGTGCCGTGACCTCGCTGATCCTGGGCTGCGCATTGACGTTGGCATTGCGCGATCTGGACTGGAAGCTGACCCCCGTGCTGATCGTCGCGACCCTCCTCGCCGGGGTTGTGGCCTGGCAGGTCGGGGTTCTGCTCGGCCCACCGGAGCCAGCCACGGTCCGCGGGCTGACGGTCGGGGATCGGGTGCCGTCGGCCCTGGCCATCGATTCGGCCTGGCCGTTTCTTTTCTGGCCGATGTTCGGCCTGGCCGGGCTGCTTGGCACGGCCGTGCTCGGCTCGACACGCGAGCTTCGACCGCGCTCGTAGCTGTCGTCAACGGGCGATGCGGGCCACTACTGCGCTCGTGACGATGACGAGATCGTGGGGGTGGAGCTCGGCCTCCAGGCCCCGCCGTCCGCCGGAGACGAAGATCGTGGGCCACTGTTGTGAGGACTTGTCGATCACGGTCGGGTGGTGCTTCTTCTGGCCCAGTGGCGAGATGCCGCCGATGACGTAGCCGGTCGCACGCTGCGCCTGCGCCGCATCGGCCATCTGTGAGCGCTTGCCGCCGAGTGCATCAGCCAGCGCCTTCAGGTCCAGCGACCCCATGACCGGAACGATGCCCACACAGAGCACACCATCGACCTCGGCCATCAGGGTCTTGAAGACCCGGCTGGGCTCGACGCCGAGTGCGTCGGCCGCCTCCATGCCGAACGACTCAGCTCGAGGGTCGTGCACATAGGAATGCGGCGTGAAGGGGACGTTGGCCCGATGTAGCGCGATGAAGGCAGGCGTCGCGTCGGTGGACTTCTTGTTGGCGGCCACCTGCCCACCGTAGTGCGTCCGTAGACTTGCCGGTGTGATGCGACGACTTGACCTGAGAAATCTGCAGCCCGCCGAGCAGGATCTGCAGCGGGTCTATGGCTCGACGGTTCCGCGGGCCGAGGTCGACGTCGAGCAGGCGATGGCAGCGGTACGGCCGATCTGCGAGGACGTCAGATCTCGCGGTGCCGAGGCCGTGCTGGATGCAGGAGAGCGTTTCGACGGCGTGCGCCCCGCACAGCTGCGGGCGCCCGCCGCAGCGATCTCGGATGCCCTGAAGGCCCTCGACCCTGACATCCGCGCCGCGTTGCAGGAGTCCATCCGCCGGCTGCGGCAGACCAGCCGGGCCGAGCTGGAGCACACCCTGATCACCGATGTGGCTCCCGGAGCCGTCGTTGAGCGCCGCATCGTCCCGATGCAGCGGGTGGGACTGTACGTCCCCGGCGGCCTCGCGCCCCTGGTCAGCACCGTCATCATGAATGCCGTCCCGGCCCAGGTGGCTGGAGTGCCGGGCATCGCGCTCGCCAGCCCGCCCAGCGCCGAGCACGGAGGTCTGCCGCACCCGACGATCCTGGCCGCGTGTGGTCTGCTCGGCATCGACGAGGTCTATTCCGTCGGTGGCGCGCAGGCGCTGGCGATGTTCGCGTACGGCGCGGGTGAGTGCCGCCCGGTCAACCTGATCACCGGGCCGGGCAACATCTACGTCGCGGCCGCCAAGCGCTATCTCCAGGGCACCGTCAGCATCGACTCCGAGGCCGGGCCGACCGAGATCGCGATCATCGCGGACGACACCGCCGACGCCGGTTTCGTCGCTGCCGACCTGATCAGCCAGGCCGAGCACGACCCGCTGGCAGCCAGCGTCCTGATCACCGACAGCGAGGCTCTGGCCCGGGCCGTCGACTCGGCCCTGGACGAGCAGATCGGGTCGGCGAAGCACGCCGATCGCATCCGCACCGCGCTCGAGGGGCGACAGTCCGCGACGATCCTGGTCAGAGACATCGACCAGGCCGTCGAGGTGGCCAACGGCTACGCCGCGGAGCACTTGGAGGTCCAGACCGCGGACTCAGCCGCCGTGGCAGCCCGCATCGTCAACGCCGGGGCGATCTTCGTCGGACCGCACACCCCGGTGTCGCTGGGCGACTACGCGGCCGGTTCCAATCACGTCCTGCCGACGGCGGGTTGCGCCTGTCACTCATCCGGCCTCTCAGTCCGCGCGTTCTGCAAGAACATGCACGTCGTGACCTACGACGAGGCCGCCCTGCGCGAGGTGGGTGGCCACGTCGTGACCCTCGCGGAGGCAGAGAACCTGCCGTCGCACGGAGCCGCGGTGTCGATCCGGACGTCCCGCTGATGCCGCTGCCCGCCTGGGTGCCGATCCGCGAGGACCTGCGCGGATTCGAGCCCTACGGCGCACCCCAGATCCCCGACGTCATCAACCTCAACGTCAACGAGAACCCGTACGGCCCCAGCGCCGAGGCGGCCGCCGACATAGCCGAGGCGGTGCGAGCCGTGGCGACGACGCTCAACCGCTACCCCGACCGGGAGGCGCTCGACCTGCGGGCAGGCCTGGCCGACTATCTGGGCCACGGGCTCACGATGGACCGAGTCTGGGCGGCCAACGGGTCCAACGAGGTCATGCTGCAGATCCTGCAGGCCTTCGGTGGTCCGGGCCGCACTGCGCTGTCCTTCGCGCCCACGTACTCGATGTATCCCGAGTACGCCCGTGACACCCACACCCGCTGGGTCACGGGTCAGCGTGAGGAGGACTTCTCGGTCGACGTCGACCGGGCCCTGGCACTGATCGAGACGGAACAGCCTGATGTCGTGCTGCTGACCTCACCGAACAATCCGACCGGTACGGCACTCCCGCTCGACACCGTGCGAGCCCTCGTCGAGGCCGCGCCCGGCGTCGTCGTGGTCGACGAGGCATATGCGGAGTTCCGCCGGCACGGCACACCGAGCGCCCTCGATGTGCTTGAGGAGTTCCCGCGGCTGCTGGTCACCCGCACGATGAGCAAGGCGTTCGCCCTGGCCGGTGGGCGGCTGGGCTACGTCGCCGCGGATGCCGCGATCATCGACGCACTGCGCATCGTGCGCCTTCCGTACCATCTGTCCGCCGTGACACAGGCTGCCGCGAGCGCCGCGCTGCGCCACCGCGACGAGCTGCTGGCCCGAGTCGACGAGCTGCGGACGACTCGAGACGACCTGGCAGCGTGGCTGACCACGCACGGCTTCGAGGTCGCGGACTCGGATGCCAACTTCGTCCTGTTCGGCCGTTTCGACGACCGACACGCGATCTGGCAGGGCCTGGTCGACCGCGGAGTGCTGATACGGGAGACTGGACCCGACGGTTGGCTCCGTGTCTCGGTCGGGACCCCTGACGAGATGCAGGCCTTCTACACATCACTCCTGGAGGTGACCCGATGACCCGTAGCGCCCGCATCGAGCGAAAGACCTCGGAGTCCCACGTCGTCGTCGAGCTCGACCTCGACGGCACCGGTGCCAACGACATCTCCACGGGAGTCGGCTTCTACGACCACATGCTGACCGCCTTCTCGCGGCACTCGCTGATCGACCTGACGGTCCGATCCGAGGGCGACCTGCACATCGACGCGCACCACACCGTCGAGGACACCGCGATCTGCCTCGGTGAGGCGATCCGCGAGGCGCTCGGTGACAAGGTCGGCATCCGCCGCTATGGCGACGCACTGGTCCCGCTGGACGAGTCGATCGCCCAGGCCGTCGTCGACGTGTCCGGGCGGCCCTACTTCGTGCACTCCGGCGAGCCCGAGCGGCAGATCACCGCGATCATCGGCGGACAGTACTCCGGATCGCTGACCAGCCACGTGCTCGAGTCGATCGCCCACCACGCCGGAATCACGATGCACGTGCGGCTGCTGGACGGCCGCGATCCGCACCACATCGCCGAGGCACAGTTCAAGGCGGTCGCCCGTGCACTGCGCGACGCCGTCGCGATCGACCCGCGCGAGTCAGGTATCCCCAGCACGAAGGGTGCTCTGTGACCCGACCGCGTGTCGCGGTGCTCGACTACGGCTCCGGCAACGTTCGTTCGGCCGTGCGTGCGATCGAACGAGCCGGTGCCGATGCAGAGCTCACGAGCGACCCCGGTACGGCGGCCGAGGCCGACGGCCTGCTCGTGCCGGGAGTGGGCGCGTTCGAGGCGTGCATGCGCGGACTGCTCGGCGTCGACGGTGTGCGCGTCATCGAACGCCGGCTGATCGCCAGTCGCCCGGTGCTCGGTATCTGCGTCGGCATGCAGATCCTGTTCGCCGAGGGCATCGAGCACGGGGTGCGCACAGAGGGCTGTGGTGAGTGGCCGGGGGTCGTCGAGCGGCTGCAGGCGCCGATCATCCCGCACATGGGATGGGACACCGTGGAGGCGAGTGCTGGCACGCGCATGTTCACCGGTATCGAGGACGAGCGGTTCTACTTCGTGCACTCCTACGGCGCGCGTGACTGGGTGCTGCGTCAGCCACCGGCCCTGCCGGCTCCCGCGGTCACCTGGACCGAGTACGCCGGAGAGCGGTTCGTCTCGGCAGTCGAGCACGGACCCCTCTGGGCGACGCAGTTCCACCCGGAGAAGTCCGGCGACGCAGGCTCCCAGCTGCTGCAGAACTGGCTCGCGACCTTCTAGCGGCTCGTCCCACTCAGGGTTGCGGGCACCGGGGCCAGATACGATCGCCTGCGTGACTCTCGAACTCCTCCCCGCCGTCGACGTTGCTGATGGGCAGGCCGTGCGCCTCGTCCAGGGCGAGCTCGGCAGCGAGACCACCTACGGCTCCCCGCTCGATGCCGCCCTCCAGTGGCAGACCGACGGGGCCGAATGGATTCATCTAGTCGATCTCGACGCGGCATTCGGCAAGGGCTCGAACCGCGATCTCCTCGCTGATGTCGTCGCCAGACTCGACGTCAAGGTCGAGCTGTCCGGGGGCATCCGGGACGACGCATCGCTCGCCGCCGCGCTCGCCACCGGGTGCACCCGAGTGAACCTGGGTACCGCGGCGCTGGAGAACCCGGCGTGGTGCGCCAAGGTCGTGAGCCAGTACGGCGACCAGATCGCGGTCGGGCTCGATGTGCGCGGCACCACGCTTGCCGCCCGTGGGTGGACCCAGGAGGGCGGCGACCTGTTCGCGGTGCTCGAGCGGCTCGAGCGCGACGGATGTGCCCGCTACGTTCTCACCGACGTCACCAAGGACGGGACGCTGACCGGTCCGAACCTCGAGCTCCTGCGCCAGGTGTGCGCCATCACCGACAAGCCTGTGGTGGCGTCCGGTGGCGTCTCGAGCCTGCAGGACCTGCGCGACATCGCCGCACTGACCGATATCGGTGTCGAAGGCGCGATCGTGGGCAAGGCGTTGTACGCGGGGGCGTTCACGCTTCCCGAGGCGCTGTCCGCAGTCGCTGTGGGCTGACGGCAGCTCTCACGGTCGGCAGATAGGCTCGTGCAGTGAGCCTCTCCGTCCGCGTCATCCCGTGCCTCGACGTTGATGCCGGTCGGGTGGTCAAGGGAGTCAACTTCGTCGACCTGCGTGATGCCGGCGATCCGGTGGAGATGGCGACGGTCTACGACGCCGAGGGTGCCGATGAGCTGACCTTCCTTGACATCACCGCCTCCTCGGGCAGCCGCGCCACGACGCTCGACGTCGTCGGTCGCACCGCCGACCAGGTCTTCATCCCGCTGACGGTGGGCGGTGGCGTGCGCACACCCGAGGACGTCGATCGGCTGCTGCGCGCGGGGGCCGACAAGGTCGGCATCAACACCGCGGCGATCAATCGACCAGAGGTCATCGCCGAGATCGCACACCGCTTCGGCAACCAGGTGTTGGTGCTCAGCGTCGACGCACGACGCAATCCCGATCAGCCGAGCGGCTTCGAGGTCACGACCCACGGAGGACGTACGTCGGCAGGTCTCGACGCCGTGGAGTGGGCGCGCACTGCGACCGAGCTGGGGGCGGGGGAGATCCTGCTCAACTCGATGGATGCGGATGGCACCAGGAACGGGTTCGATCTGGAAATGATTCGGGCGGTCCGTGACGTTACACAGGTGCCGCTCATCGCGAGCGGTGGCGCCGGCCGGCTGGAGCACTTCCCTGAAGCCGTCGAGGCCGGAGCCGACGCAGTGCTCGCCGCGAGTGTGTTCCACTTCGGCGACATGACCATCGGACAGGTGAAAGAGACCTTGCGAGCAGCTGGACACCGTGTCCGATAGCCCGATCACCGAGGAGCGGGACGACCGCGACCTCGGCTCGACGAACACCGCCCGGATCACCCGGCGTGGCTTCACCCTGCTCGGGCGCGGCATCCGCGAGCAGCGACTGCTGTTCTGGATCTCAGTCATCGGCAGCGTCCTGTTTGGCTTCATGACCGTGGCAGACGCCCGCGTGCTGGGCTGGGCCACCGATCACGTCATTCGGCCGTCGTTCCAGAGCGGGGAGGTCACCCAAGGTGCCCTGGTCGCCGCCGTCGTGCTGTTCATGGCTGTTGCGTTGCTGCGTGCACTCGGCATCGTCGGGCGCCGCCTCATCGGTGGCATCGTGTACTACCGGCTCGTCGCGGACTATCGCCGTCGGGTGACCCGGCAGTACCTCTCGCTGCCGATGTCGTGGCACCACCGCCACCCGACCGGACAGCTGCTGTCCAACGCCAATGCGGACGTCGAGGGCGCCTGGGCGGTCTTCATGCCACTGCCGATGGCCATCGGGGTCATCGCGATGCTGGTAGCAGCGATCTTCGAGATGGTTCGCGCCGATCTCGTGCTGACCCTGGTGGGCCTGGTGGTCTTTCCCGCGCTGTTTGCCATCAACGTCTTCTACCAGCGCTGGCTCTCCCCGAAGGTCGCCCGAGCCCAGTCCCTTCGTGGCGCCGTCAGCGCGGTGGCCCACGAGTCCTTCGACGGAGCACTGGTCGTCAAGTCACTGGGTCGTGAGACCGACGAGACCGACCGCTTCCGTGACGTCGCCGAAGAGCTCCGCGACGCCAACATCGAGGTCGGCCGCATCCGCAGCATGTTCGATCCGCTGCTCGAGGCACTGCCCAACTTCGGCATCCTGCTGGTCGTGATCCTCGGAATCGGGCGGGTCAGCAGCGGCGCCGCAGATCCCGGTGACGTCGTCTCGGTCGCCTACCTGTTCACCGTCGTGGCCTTTCCCGTTCGGGCGATCGGCTGGGTGCTGGGCGAGCTGCCGCGCAGCGTGGTCACGTGGGACCGGGTCGCCTCGGTGCTCGACGAGCGGGGCTCCATGCCCTACGGCAGCGCCCAGCTCCCGGGCGCTGGCCCCATCCGACTCGTCGTCGACGATCTGACCTTCGGCTACTCGGACGCAGATGTCGACGTGCTGCGTGGCATCGACCTCGACGTCGCCCCGGGCCGGGTCGTGGCAGTGGTCGGCGCCACCGGCAGCGGCAAGAGCACGCTCACCTCGCTGCTGACCCGCCTGGTCGATCCGCAATCCGGCGTCATCCGGGTGGACGGCGTGGACATTCGTGAGCTGACCCATGACGAGCTGGCCCGGGCGATCGCGGTCGTGCCGCAGGGGACGTTCCTGTTCGACGACAGTGTGCGCGAGAACGTCACGCTGGGCGGCGACATCAGCGACGACGACGTGTGGGCGGCCCTGCGCACGGTCCAGGCCGACCAGTTCGTCGCAGACCTGCCGGCCGGACTGGATGCGCAGCTCGGCGAGCGCGGCACGACGCTGTCAGGCGGTCAACGTCAGCGACTGTCACTGGCACGAGCGCTCGTACGGCGCCCCCGTCTGCTGGTCATGGACGATGCGACCAGCGCGGTCGATCCAGAGGTCGAGCAGCGCATTCTCAAGGCACTCGCAGCGCACACCTCGGACCAGGATGGTCCCACCGTCCTGGTCGTTGCCTACCGCAAGGCCACGATCGCCCTGGCTGACGAGGTCGTGTTCCTCGACGGAGGGGCGATCGCCGACCGTGGTACCCATGACGAGCTGGTGGAACGGTCCGTCGACTACCGCAATCTGGTCAATGCTTACGACCACGCCAGAGAGGCGTTGTCATGAGCAGGCAGGTGGACGAGGACGCACGCCTTGGAGGCATCGCGATCATCCGGCGAGGACTGTCGATGTCGCCGGCGATCAAGGACGGGATCGGCCTCACGATCCTGCTGGCGATCCTCAGCACTCTCGGCGGCTCCGCAGTGCCGATCCTGATCCAGAGGACCGTCGATTCCGGGCTCGGTGACGGCCGCGGCACGACGGTGTCCGACATCGCGACGTTCCTGGTCATCGCGGCGGTGCTGATCGTCATCACGGCCGGCATCGCGTACTGGATGCGCATCCGGTTGTTCGTGGCCAGCGAGACCGGTCTCGCCCAGATGCGCGTCAACGCCTTCCGGCACGTCCACGACCTGTCGATGCTGACCCAGAACTCCGAACGTCGAGGCGTGCTGGTCTCGCGCGTGACGTCCGACATCGATCAGGTGTCGCAGTTCCTGCAGTTCACCGGCATCCAGATCGTCGTGAGCATGGGCCAGATCCTGGTGGCCACGCTGATCATGGCCTACTACTCGTGGCAGCTCACGATCGTGGTCCTGATCTGCTTCCTGCCACTGGTCATCAGCCTGCGCTTCTTTGCGCAGAGGTTGAGCGACGCCTACGACATCGTGCGCCGCACGGTCGGCGAGATGATCGCGGTCATCGCCGAGCCCGTCGTCGGGGCTTCGGTGGTTCGGGCGTACGCCGTGGAGCGCCGCACCCAGGCGCGGGTCGATGCGGGCATCAAGCGCAATCTGGACGCCAACGTCAGTGCGCAAAAGCTGGTTGCGGTGACCTTCTCGGCGGCCGGGGTGGCTGGTGGGCTCGCCAATGCCGGCGTCATCACGTTCGGCGTCATCATCGGCGTCGCCGGCGGTCTCTCCATGGGCACCGTCATCGCCTTCGCCTTCCTCGTGGGACTGTTCGTCGGCCCCGTGCAGACTGCGACCCAGGTGCTGACCGATGCGCAGAATGCGATCGCCTCGTGGCGCCGGGTCATCGAGCTGCTCGACACCCCGGCCGATGTCGTCGACCCCGGTGTTCGTGGCGTGACCTTGCCGACCGGCAGCCTCGGCGCCCGGTTCGACCACGTGACGTTCGCCTACCCCGGCGGCCCCGACGTGCTGAAGGACGTCGATGTCACCCTTGCACCGCGGCAGCGGGTCGCGGTCGTCGGCGAGACCGGATCGGGCAAGACGACCTTCGCCAAGTTGCTGACCAGGCTCATGGACCCCACCGAGGGCGTCGTGCGGCTCGGCGACACCAACATCGGCACGGTGTCCTTCGATGACCTGCGCCGGCACGTCCTGATGGTCCCGCAGGAGGGCTTCCTGTTCGATGCGACGCTGCGGGACAACCTGCTGTACGGCAAGCAGGACGCGACCGATGCGGAGCTCCTGGCGGTCTTCGACCGGCTCGCGCTGACTGACTGGTACGCCGCACTGCCTCGTGGGCTGGCCTCGCAGGTCGGGCAGCGCGGCGAGTCGCTGTCGGCGGGGGAGCGGCAGCTCGTGGCACTGGTGCGCTCGGCGCTGGCCGATCCGGAGTTCATCGTGCTCGACGAAGCGACGAGTGCGGTGGACCCGCAGACCGAGCTGCGGGCGACGCGTGCCCTGGACCGACTCCTGGACGGGCGGTCCAGCGTCACGATCGCCCACCGACTGTCGACCGCTGAGAATGCCGACCGGGTGCTGGTCTTCGATGCCGGCCGGCTGGTCGAGGACGGAACCCATGCAGAGCTGGTGGAGCTCGGCGGGGTCTACGCCCGACTGCACTCCAGCTGGGTTGCCCAGGCCTCCTTGGCCGGCCCGCACGCGGTTGTCGATCCGTCGTGACCCGGCCTGAGACAATGGATCTCGTGAGCTCCCTCGATCCCGCCATCGCGACCCGTCTCAAGCGCGACGCGGACGGCCTCGTGCCTGCCGTGGTCCAGGACGTCGAGAGCAGGGACGTGCTGATGGTCGGCTGGATGGACGACGAGGCGTTGCACCGCACCCTGACGACGGGTCGCGGCACCTTCTGGAGTCGCAGCCGACAGGAGTATTGGGTCAAGGGTGAGACTTCGGGCCACACCCAGGCGGTGCGCGAGGTGCGGCTGGACTGCGACGGCGACACGCTGCTCGTGCTGGTCGACCAGAGCGGCCCGGCGTGTCACACCGGTGAGCGCACGTGCTTCGACGCAGACCGCCTGCTGTGAACCCGCGGCGCCTGTACGCCCCGGTCGTGCTGGGCACCCTCGTGGCCGGCGCGCTCGCGTTCTTCGCTGCCTCGCGGACCTGGGCGCGAGTCCGGGTGGCGACCGACGGCCTACCCTCGGACTCGGTCGACGTGACCGGCACCGACGCCCAGCCACTGGTGTCTGCACTCGCGGTCGTGATCATGGCGGCTGCGCTGGCGGTCCTGGCCTCGTCCCCGCGCGTGCGCCGCCTGGTCGGCGGATTCACTGCTCTCGTGGCGGTGGCCGGCGCGACGATCGTGCTGCTCGGCTCCGCGGCGCTCGCCGATGCCGTCGACCGTGCAGTCGAGGCCTCGCCCGCATTCACCGGCGGCGGCACCCCCGACTTCTCGACCTCGCCGTGGACGTACGTCGCGGTCCTGGGCTTCGTCCTCGCCGCGCTGCTCGGTGGGGTCACCGCGCGATTCGGTGCGACGTGGCCCACGATGAGCAGCCGTTATGACGCTCCTTCGGCCCGCCCGACCGTGATCGCGCCGCAGTCCGACTCCGACATGTGGAAGGCGTTGGACGAGGGCCGCGATCCCACCCAGTAGTCTGAGCGGAGTTCGCGACCACGAGGAGACTTCACCCATGCACGGATCATCGCCAGCCGCCTGGACCGCCGTACTGCTGTGCCTGCTCGGCATCACGATCGCCGGCGTCGCTCTGATCCCGAACCCGCACTGGGTGTGGTTCACGGTGGGTTGTGTGGTCACGCTCGCCTCGGGTGTCGTCGGGCGAGTGATGTCCTCGGCTGGTCTGGGTGCCGACACGCCTGAACACTCGCAGCAGTCCCAGCACTGAGCCTTTCCGTGCCATGAGGGAGCAGCCGCTGTTGCCAGCTGTCGAAGCTCGAACGACCGCGACCTCGAGCCGGCTGACAGACCTGCGCGCACCGGCGATGGTTGGCGTGGCCGGTCTGGCAGCAGCGACCCTGCTGCACCTGTACGACCCGCACCAGTCAGGCTCCTACGGCTTCTGCCCGTTCCTGGTCCTCACCGGCCACCCCTGCCCGGGCTGTGGGGGTCTGCGCGCAGTCAATGACTTGAGCCGTGGCGACCTCGTGGGCGCGATCAGCAGCAACGCGTTGGTCGTCGCGCTGGTGGTGATCCTGGCCGTCACCTGGGGGCGGTGGATCGGGCGCCGCCTTCAGGGCACCCGAGACCAGATGTTCGTGCTCACGACGCGGGTGGGTCTGAGCACGATCGCGCTGCTGGTCGTGTTCGGCGTCCTGCGCAACACGCCGTGGGGTTCCTGGCTCGCGCCCTGATCCCGAGCGTCAGCCGGCCAGCCCTCCCAGCACCCAAGCCGCCAGCGCCGTCACCATGGCGGCGCCGCCGATCAGCATGCCGAGCACCGCCGCCGAGTCGCCCGTCTGGCTGCCCTGGGACGCCGCGATCTCGCGGCGGCCCTGCACTCCGGTCGTGATCGACGGCACGCCGAGGATCGCCCCGTAGGGAAACAGGTAGACGCAGGCGAACGCAGCGACCCCGAACAGCACGCTGTAGACGGCATAACGGTTGACCGGGGCGTCATCGTCGGGCGGGCCTGGCGGCAGGGAGGACTCGGGCGTCACGATGTGCTGAAGTCGATGTTGCCGGTCGACACCACGAGGATCAGGTAGCCGATCGACAGGACGATGGCCACGATGCCGAGCACCAGACCCGCTGTTGCCTGACCTGAGCCGGTTTGCGTGCCGCGCGATTCCCCGATCTCGCGCTTGGCCAGCACAGCCAGGACGATCGCGGGGATGCCGGCGAAGATTCCGCAGCAGACGATCGACACGATCCCGAGGATCATCGACCACAAAGCCTTCTTGTTTCCCTGCGGCACGCCATAGCCTCCCGGCGCCCCTGGTGGCGGGAATCCACCGGGTGGGGGTGGGTAGCCACCCTGCGGCGGCGGGACCGAGCCATGCGCGGGGAGGTCGTTGGTGCTTGGCTGGTCGTCGCCGGGATAGGGCGGCGGCTGGTTCGTCGTCATGCGGTGAGCATAGTGATTTGGAGGTCCGGGGGAACCCCCGCGGGGTCCAGTCCTCTGCCGGGATACCCTTGAAACAGACAATCGTGCGCGAGGGAGGGAGGATCCGTGACAGTTCTCGACGAGATTCTGGCCGGCGCAGCCGCCGACTTGCAGGACCGGATGACGCGGACGTCCCTCGACGATCTGAAGGCCCAGGCCGCGCGCCAGAACTCCGCACTCGATCCGATGCCGGCGTTCCGCGCCGACGGTGTGTCCGTCATCGCCGAGGTCAAGCGCGCCAGTCCCAGCAAGGGAGTGCTGGCCGCCATCAAGGACCCGGCAGCGCTCGCTGCGGACTACGCAGCCGGCGGGGCCGCCGTGATCAGCGTCCTGACCGAGGAACGCCGTTTCGGCGGCACGCTCGACGATCTGCGAGCAGTACGCGCCTCGGTCGACATCCCGGTGCTGCGCAAGGACTTCATCACGACTTCGTACCAGCTCTGGGAGGCGCGCGCCGCCGGAGCCGACATGGCTCTGCTGATCGTCGCGGCACTCGAACAGATCGTGCTCGAGAGTCTTGTCGAGCGAGCTCGGTCGATCGGTCTGACTCCGTTGGTCGAGGTGCACGACGAGGAGGAGGTCCGGCGTGCCGTCGACGCAGGCGCCGACCTGATCGGCGTCAACGCGCGTAATCTCAAGACCCTCGAGGTCGACGCGAGCACCTTCGAGCGGCTCTCGCCGGCCATCCCCGACGGTGTCGTCAAGGTCGCCGAGTCCGGGGTCCGCGGACCTCACGACGTCATCGAGTACGCCAAGAGCGGAGCACACGTGGTTCTGGTCGGCGAGACGCTGGTACGCGGCGACGACCCACGCGCGAGTGTCGCCGATCTCGTCGCGGCCGGCACCCATCCGGCACTGCAGCACCGCTGGTAGTGGCGTCACCGTCCACCCGGTGACGCGCCCCGCCCCTGCCGCTTCGATCCCTCTGAGGACTTATGACGTACGCCCAGCCCGACCCAACTGGCCACTTCGGACGCTTCGGTGGCCGCTTCATGCCCGAGGCCCTGATCGCCCCGCTCGACGAGCTCGATCGCGCGTGGACCGACGCCAAGGCTGATCCAGCCTTCATGTCCGAGCTCGACCGCATGCTGCGCGAGTACGCGAACGTCCCCAGCCCGCTCTACGAGGCGCACAGGTTCTCCGAGGCGGCAGGCGCTCGCATCCTGCTCAAGCGCGAGGATCTCAACCACACCGGCGCGCACAAGATCCGCAACGTCATCGGTCAGGCACTGCTGGCCAAGCGCATCGGCAAGCCGCGGGCGATCGCCGAGACCGGGGCCGGACAGCATGGCGTCGCCTCTGCGACGGCGTGTGCCTACCTCGATCTCGAATGCGTCGTCTACATGGGCGAGGTGGACACCGAGCGTCAGGCGCTCAACGTCGCCAGGATGAAGATGCTGGGCGCCGAGGTCGTCTCCGTCAAGACCGGCAGCCGCACGCTCAAGGACGCGATCAACGAGGCTCTTCGCGACTGGGTCTCCAGCGTCGACACGACGTCGTACCTGTTCGGCACAGCGGCCGGACCGCACCCCTTCCCGAGCATGGTGCGCGACCTGACCCGTGGCATCGGTGACGAAGCGCGCCGTCAGGTCCTCGAGCTCACCGGTTCGCTTCCGGACGCAGCCGTGGCGTGCGTCGGTGGTGGCTCCAACGCGATCGGACTGTTCACGGCATTCATCGACGACGCCGACGTCATGCTGCGGGGCATCGAGGCGGGCGGTGACGGTGTGGGAACGGGGCGGCACGCCGCGACGATCACCGGTGGCGACGTCGGTGTGCTGCACGGCGCGCGGTCGTTCCTGCTGCAGGACGACGACGGCCAGACCATGGAGTCCCACTCGATCTCGGCAGGTCTGGACTATCCGGGGGTCGGCCCAGAGCACTCGTTCCTCGCCGACACAGGCCGGGCGTCCTACGTCCCGGCGACCGATGACGAGGCAATGGCGGCCTTTGACCTGTTGTGCAAGACCGAGGGGATCATCCCGGCGATCGAGTCGGCGCACGCGCTAGCCGGGGCGCTCGAGCTGGCCAAGGAGCTGGGCCCGGACTCGACGATCCTGGTCAACCTCTCCGGACGCGGCGACAAGGACGTGCACACCGCGGCCGAGTACTTCGGTCTGATCGAGGCCCCCGTCGTCCTCAGCGAAGGGGTCGAGGAGTGATCGAGCCTCGGCGACCAGATCAGCAGGCAACGCTCTGGGTCTCGGCTCGGTGTCGCGTCGCCTCCGTGGGTGTGGCGACGTGACCGCCATCGACGAGCTGTTCGCGCGCACGCGTGCCGAGAACCGGGCGGCCCTGGTGGGCTACCTGCCGGCGGGTTTCCCGACCAAAGAGCTGTCGATCAAGGCGATCGAGGCGATGGTGGCTGGTGGGGTCGACCTCGTCGAGGTCGGGCTGCCGTACAGCGATCCGGTGATGGATGGCCCGACGATCCAGGCCGCTGCAGAGCAGGCCCTGCAGGCTGGAACGCGTACGACCGATGTGTTCGACGTGGTTCGGGCCAGCGCGGCGACCGGCGCCCCGACCGTTGTCATGACGTACTGGAATCCTGTCGAGCGCTTTGGCGTCGATCGGTTCGCCGACGCCCTCGTCGATGCCGGGGGTTCGGGTCTGATCACGCCGGACCTGATTCCCGACGAGGCGGCCGATTGGGTCTCTGCATCCGAACGCCTCGGTCTCGATCGGATCTTTCTGGTCGCACCGTCCTCGACCGACGAGCGACTGGTGATGACGGCCGAGGCGGCCAGCGGCTTCGTCTATGCGACCGCCGTGATGGGCGTGACCGGCGCACGCGAGCAGACCAGCTCGCTCGGTCCCGAGCTCGTCGCCCGGTTGCGCCACGTCACCGACAAGCCGGTCGGTGTGGGGCTCGGCGTCAGCAACGGAGCCCAGGCTCGGGAGGTCGCTGCGTTTGCCGATGCTGTCATCGTGGGGTCCGCCCTCGTACGCTGTCTGCTGGATGCGCCGGACGAGTCGTCCGGGCTTGAGGCCATTCGTCGGCTGGCGCAGGATCTGCGTGCCGGCGTCGAGAGGAATCAGTTCACGTGAACATCGCGACCTTCATCCCGAGTCCCTCCCAAGGCGTCTGGGACCTCGGGCCGATCCCACTGCGGGCGTATGCGCTGGGCATCATCATCGGCGCCCTGGTGGCGATCTGGATCGGGGAGAAGCGATTCCAGGCTCGCGGTGGTCGCGAGGGACTGATCGGCGACGTCGCGATCTGGGCGATCCCGTTCGGCATCGTGGGTGCCCGCGTCTATCACGTCGCGACCGATCCTGAGCTGTACTTCAGCGAGGGCGCGCACGCCGTCGACGCGCTGAAGATCTGGCAGGGCGGCCTGGGCATCTGGGGTGCGGTCGCCGGCGGTGCCGTCGGCGCGTACATCGCCTGCCGCCGCTACGGTGTCTCGTTCTCGTCGGTGGCGGACGCGCTCGCGCCCGGCCTCCTGGTCGCGCAAGCCATCGGACGAGTAGGCAACTACTTCAACCAGGAGCTGTTCGGTCGGCCGACGACCAAGCCGTGGGGTCTGGAGATCGCGGCGGACAATCGACCGGCCGGATTCGAGCAGTTCGCGACCTTCCACCCGACCTTCCTGTACGAGCTGCTGTGGAATCTCGCCGCGGCAGCTCTGATCATTGCGATCGACCGCAAGGTGAGGTTGACCGGCGGTCGGGCGTTCGCGCTGTACGCGATGCTCTACACGTCGGGCCGGGTGTGGATCGAGGCGCTGCGGATCGACACGGTCAATCACATCGGTCCGTTCCGACTCAACGTCTGGACATCGCTCCTCGTGTTCACGCTGGCCTTGATCTACTTCGTCGTCAGCCGCAGGAGAGACCGCGCCAAGGAGCCGACCCAGGAGTCCGTCGAGCTGGACTGAACCGCCGACGACCGACGATCGCGGCGCTGGCGCCGAGGTAGGAAAGCCAATCCTTCGGTGACGAAGTCGTCCGCTGGACGTACCTTCTGAGCATGACCGATGCGATCGACCGTAGCGAACCCCTGCCCGATCCCGGCCAGGTCGAGCACGAGCACCCCGACGTCACCGGCGGCTGGCTTCGCCCCGCCGTGTTCGGGGCGATGGACGGTTTGGTCTCCAACTTCGCGCTGATCATGGGCGTCGTGGGCGGCAGCAGCGCCAATGACACCAAGCCCATCGTGCTGGCCGGCATGGCCGGTCTGGCCGCCGGCGCGTTCTCGATGGCGGCGGGTGAGTACACGTCGGTGGCCAGCCAGAGCGAGTTCGCTCTGGCCCAGATCGAGGTCGAACGCAGCGAGATTCTTCGCAACCAGCGCGGCGAGGAGGCCGAGCTTGCGGTGATGTACGTCGAGAAGGGCGTCGATGAGGATGTCGCCCGCACAGTTGCCGCACAGATCCATCGCGATCCGGAGAAGGCCGTTCGGGTGCATGCACGTGAGGAGTTCGGCATCGACGTCGACGACCTGGCGTCACCGATGCTGGCAGCGATGTCGTCGTTCGTGGCGTTCGGCCTGGGTGCGGTCATCCCGGTCATGCCCTACCTGCTGGGAGTCGAGTCCCCGTGGACGGCGATCGTGGTCTCCCTGATCGGTCTGTTCGCGTGTGGGTCGATCGTCACCCGCATCACGGCCCGGTCGTGGCTGTTCGGTGGCGTCCGCCAGCTCGTGCTGGGCGGCGCAGCAGCAGGCCTCACCTACCTCGTTGGCAACGCGGTCGGTGGCCTGATCGGCTGATGCGACACCACGGCACTCCGCCGTGTAACCTTGAGTCGCTGTCCGAGGCCAATGTCGTCCCCGGTACGAAGTAACTCGTGATCCCTGATGACATGAAGGCAGGCCCCTCGTGCGCACTCCCAAGTTCTCGACCCAGCCCTCGGCTCAGGGTCTGTACGACCCGCAGAACGAGCATGACGCGTGTGGCGTTGCCTTCGTCGCGACACTGACCGGTGTCCCCAGCAACGACATCGTCGTCAAGGGACTCACGGCGCTGCGCAACCTGGATCATCGTGGTGCGGTCGGTGGGGAGCCGGACACGGGTGACGGTGCAGGCATCCTGCTGCAGATCCCCGACACCTTCCTGCGAGCGGTGGCGGGCGTCGCGCTGCCTGAGCTCGGCTCGTACGCCGCAGGCATGGCCTTCCTGCCACTGGATGAGTCCGAGGCAGCGCAGGCTCGCACCCGCATCGAGGAGATGGCACGCGAGGAGGGCCTCACCGTCCTCGGCTGGCGCGACGTGCCGGTCAACCCAGAGATCCTGGGATCGATGTCTCGCGGCGCCATGCCTGCGTTCTCGCTGATGTTCGTGACGTCGGCGGGAGAGCCGCAGACCGGCGTCGAGCTGGACCGCACGGCGTTCTGCCTGCGCAAGCGAGCCGAGCACGAGCTCAAGGTCTACTTCCCGTCGCTGTCGAGCCGCACCCTGATCTACAAGGGCATGCTGACGACCGACCAGCTCGAGAACTTCTTCCCCGATCTGAGCGATCCGCGCATGGAGTCGGCGATGGCGATCGTGCACAGCCGCTTCTCGACCAACACCTTCCCGAGCTGGCCGCTGGCCCACCCGTTCCGCTTCATCGCGCACAACGGTGAGATCAACACCGCTCGAGGCAACCGCAACTGGATGCGCGCTCGGGAGGCGCTGCTGGAGAGCGATCTGATTCCGGGCGACATGCGCCGGCTGTTCCCGATCTGCGATCCGCTCGGCAGCGACACCGCATCGTTCGACGAGGTCCTGGAGCTGCTGCACCTGGGCGGCCGCAGCCTGCCGCACGCCGTCATGATGATGATTCCTGAGGCCTGGGAGAACGACACGGACATGGACCCCGCGCGGCGGGCGTTCTACGAGTTCCACTCCTCAGTCATGGAGCCGTGGGACGGCCCTGCCGCGGTGTGCTTCACCGACGGCAACCAGATCGGTGCCGTGCTGGACCGTAACGGGCTGCGTCCTGGTCGCTACTGGGTCACCGAGGACGGGTTGGTCGTGCTCGCCTCTGAGGCCGGCGTGCTCGACCTCGACCAGAACAGCATCACCCGCAAGGGGCGTCTGGAGCCCGGCAAGATGTTCCTCCTCGATCTCGACCAGCACCGGATCATCGAGGATCACGAGATCAAGAACGCCCTGGCAGCCGAAAACCCGTACGACGAGTGGCTCTACTCCGGACTGGTGCGCTTCGAGGACCTGCCAGACCTGGAGCACATCGTCCACACGCACTCCTCGGTGACCCGGCGCCAGCAGGTGTTCGGCTACACCGAGGAGGAGCTGCGCATCCTCATCGCCCCGATCGCGCGGTCCGGTGCCGAGGCGATCGGCTCGATGGGCACCGATACTCCCATCGCGGCGATCTCGGACCGCCCGCGGCAGCTGTTCGACTACTTCTCCCAGTTGTTCGCGCAGGTCACCAACCCGCCGCTGGACGCCATCCGCGAAGAGGTCGTGACCTCGTTGGCCGGCACGATCGGTCCCGAGCGCAATCTGCTCAACCCCAGCCCGGCTTCATGCCGCATGCTGCAGCTGCCGTTCCCGGTCCTCGACAACGACGAGCTCGCGAAGATTCGGCACATGAACAAGGACGGCGACATGCCGGGCTTCTCGGTGCACGTGGTCCGAGGCCTGTACGCCGTTGCCGGTGGTGGAGCCGCACTGAAGGCCAAGCTCGACTCGATCTGCGCCGAGGTGTCGACCGCGATCGCCAAGGGCGCGCGGATCATCGTGCTGTCGGATCGGCACTCGAACGCCGATCTGGCGCCGATCCCGTCGTTGCTGCTCACCGGTGCGGTGCACCACCACATGGTTCGCGAGAAGCTGCGCACCCAGGCCGGGCTCATCATCGAGTGCGGCGATGTCCGCGAGGTGCACCACGTCGCACTGCTGATCGGCTACGGCGCGACTGCGGTCAATCCCTACCTGGTCCTGGAGTCCGCCGAGGACCTGGCGCGCGAGAAGATCTTCGTCGAGGACGTTGCTCCCGCCGTGGCGCTGCGCAACGTCGCGTACGGCCTGGGCAAGGGCGTGCTCAAGGTCATGAGCAAGATGGGTGTCTCGACCGTCGCGTCCTACACCGGGGCGCAGATCTTCGAAGCCGTCGGCCTCTCCCACGAGGTGGTCGATGCATACTTCACCGGGACCTCGTCCAAGCTCGGCGGCATCGGGCTGGACGTGCTCGCCGAGGAGGTTCACTCACGGCACCTGAAGGCCTACCCGACGAGCGGCATCGCGGGACCTCGTCGTCACCTGGACGTCGGAGGTGAGTACCAGTGGCGCCGCGAGGGCCCGGAGCATCTGTTCGACCCCGAGACGGTCTTCCGCCTGCAGCACTCCACCCGCACGGGCAGCTACGAGATCTTCAAGCAGTACACCTCGCGGGTCGACGATCAGTCGGAGCGGCTGATGACGCTGCGTGGCCTGTTCGAGCTGCGCGACGGGCAGCGCCCGGCTGTTCCGATCGACGAGGTCGAGCCCGTGTCCGAGATCGTCAAGCGGTTCTCGACCGGCGCGATGTCGTACGGGTCGATCAGCCAGGAGGCGCACGAGACGCTCGCGATCGCGATGAACCGGCTGGGCGGCAAGTCCAACACCGGCGAGGGCGGCGAGGACGCCGATCGGCTCTACGATCCCGAGCGTCGGTCGGCGATCAAGCAGGTCGCATCGGGACGCTTCGGCGTCACGTCCGAGTACCTCACCAACGCCGATGACATCCAGATCAAGATGGCGCAGGGCGCCAAGCCCGGCGAGGGCGGCCAGCTGCCCGGACCCAAGGTCTACCCGTGGGTCGCCAAGACCCGGCACTCGACGCCGGGTGTTGGGCTGATCTCCCCGCCGCCGCACCACGACATCTACTCGATCGAGGATCTCAAGCATCTCATCCACGATCTGAAGAACGCCAATCCGTCGGCACGCGTGCACGTCAAGCTCGTGTCGGAGGTCGGCGTCGGCACCGTCGCCGCAGGGGTCTCCAAGGCCAAGGCCGACGTCGTCCTGATCTCGGGGCACGACGGCGGGACCGGCGCGTCGCCGCTGACATCGCTCAAGCACGCCGGTGGCCCGTGGGAGCTGGGTCTGGCCGAGACGCAGCAGACCCTGCTTCTCAACGGCCTGCGGGACCGCATCGTCGTCCAGTGCGACGGCCAGCTCAAGACCGGTCGGGATGTCGTCATCGCTGCGCTGCTGGGTGCCGAGGAGTTCGGCTTCGCGACGGCACCGTTGGTGGTCAGCGGCTGCATCATGATGCGGGTCTGCCACCTCGACACCTGCCCGGTGGGGGTCGCGACGCAGAACAAGGCCCTGCGCGAGAAGTACTCGGGCAAGGCCGAGTACGTGGTCAACTTCTTCGAGTTCATCGCCCAGGAGGTTCGCGAGATCCTCGCGAACCTGGGCTTCCGGTCGATCGAGGAGGCCGTCGGTCACGCCGAGATGATCGACGTCGAGCAGGCGGTGGGCCACTGGAAGGCCGACGGACTCGACCTGACTCCGATCCTGTTCGTCCCGGAGCTCCCCGAAGGTGCCTCCTTGCACAACACGACCCGTCAGGATCACAGTCTCGACCTGGCGCTGGACAACGAGCTGATCGCGCTCAGCGCGGACGCGCTGGAGCGCGGCGAACCGGTGCGGGCGCAGCTGGACATCCGCAACGTCAACCGCACCGTCGGCACGATGCTCGGCCACGAGGTCACCAAGCGCTACCGCGGCGAGGGGCTGCCAGAGAACACGATCGACCTCACCTTCCTGGGCTCAGCCGGGCAGTCGTTCGGCGCCTTCGTGCCCAAGGGCATCACGCTGCGGCTCGAGGGCGATGGCAACGACTACGTCGGCAAGGGGCTCTCCGGAGGTCGGATAGTCGTCCGCCCGCCCCGAGACGTGCAGTTCACCGCGGAGGCGCAGATCGTGGCCGGCAACGTGATCGGCTTCGGTGCGACGGGAGGTCAGATCTTCCTGCGCGGCAAGGTTGGCGAGCGCTTCTGCGTGCGCAACTCCGGCGCCAGCGCAGTGGTCGAGGGCGTGGGTGACCACGCCTGTGAGTACATGACGGGCGGCCGGGTCGTGATTCTCGGTCCGACCGGTCGCAACGTCGCCGCCGGCATGAGCGGCGGATCGGCGTATGTCCTGGACCTCGACGAGAGTCTGGTCAACCGGGACATGGTCGAGACCCGCCCGGTCACGGGGGAGGCTGTCCAGGAGCTCCACGACCTGGTCCGAACCCACCGCGACGAGACTGGATCGGTGGTCGCCGAGCAGCTGTTGAACAGCTGGGACGCGTCGCTGGACCGCTTCACCGAGATCATGCCGGTCAACTACCGACTGGTGCTCGAGGCGCGCGAGGCCGCCGAGTCAGCAGGTCTGTCCGAGGAAGACACAACCGCACGCATGATGGAGGTGGCCGCACGTGGCTGATCCCAGAGGTTTCATCACGACGCCCCGCGAGGTCGCCGAACGGCGCCCGGTCGAGGAGCGGATCCACGACTGGAACGAGGTCTATCCGGGTGGTGCCGGGCGGGCGCTGCTGCCGATCATCAGCGAGCAGGCTGGACGCTGCATGGACTGTGGCATCCCGTTCTGCCACTCCGGCTGCCCGCTCGGCAACTTGATCCCGGAGTGGAACGACCTGGTCTGGCGCGAGGACTGGGACGAGGCCCTCGACCGGTTGCACGCGACCAACAACTTCCCCGAGTTCACGGGTCGGCTCTGCCCGGCGCCGTGCGAGACAGCGTGTGTCGTCGCGATCAATCGAGACGCCGTCACGATCAAGAACGTCGAGGTCGCGATCATCGACAAGGCGTGGGATGACCGTCAGGTCCGACCCGAGCCGCCTGAGTGGCTGACCGGCAAGACCGTCGCCGTCGTCGGTTCGGGACCGGCCGGCCTGGCCGCCGCCCAGCAGCTGACCCGGGCCGGGCACACCGTGGCTGTCTACGAGCGTGATGACAAGCCCGGCGGGCTGCTCCGCTACGGCATTCCCGAGTTCAAGATGGAGAAGATCCAGGTCGAGCGCCGAATCAACCAGATGGAGCGCGAGGGCACGGTCTTCCGCACCGGCATCCAGGTCGGCGACACGTTGACCGGCCACCAGCTTCGCGATCGCTACGACGCCGTCGTGCTGGCGGTCGGCGCCACGGTACGCCGGGACCTGCCGGTGCCCGGCCGTGAGCTCGGTGGCATCCACCAGGCGATGGACTTCCTGCCGCAGGCAAACCGGGTCGCGCTGGGTGAGGACGTCGACGACCAGATCGTCGCGACGGACAAGGACGTCATCATCATCGGTGGCGGCGACACCGGTGCCGACTGCCTCGGCACGTCGATCCGCCAGGGCGCCCGGTCGATCACGCAGCTCGAGATCCTGCCCAATCCCGGGACCGACCGTCCCGAGGCGCAGCCATGGCCGACCTATCCGATGATCTACCGGGTCTCCTCGGCACACGAGGAGGCAGGCGATCGGGTCTACTCGATCTCCACCAAGGAGTTCCTCGGCGAGGACGGACACGTCAGCGGACTGCGGCTGGTCGAGGTCGAGATGGTCGACGGGAAGTTTGCCGAGATCGAGGGCTCAGAGAAGGTCGTCCCGGCTCAGCTCGTGCTGTTCGCGATGGGATTCACCGGACCCGAGACCGAGGGTCTGATCGATCAGCTCGGGGTCGATCTGGACGAGCGTGGCAACGTCAAACGGGACAAGCGCTACATGTCCAGCGTCGATGGCGTCTTCGTTGCCGGCGATGCGGGGCGTGGTCAGTCGCTGATCGTCTGGGCGA
>NZ_JBAVDI010000065.1:0-6255 GCF_049587115.1 Aeromicrobium sp. | reverse complement strand
CCTCGAGCCCGTGGCGCACCGCGTTCTCGACGAGCGGCTGCACGGACAGGAACGGCAGCTTGACGCTGAGCACCTCCGGCGCCACGCGGGTGACGACCCGGAGGCGGTCGCCGAACCGCGCCTTCTCGAGCACGAGGTACCGCTCGATGGAGCGGAGCTCCTCGGCGAGGGTCGTGAACTCGCCGTGCTGGCGGAACGAGTACCGGGTGAAGTCGGCGAACTCCAGCAACAGCGTGCGAGCCCGCTCGGGGTCGGTGCGCACGAACGACGCGATGGCGCCGAGCGAGTTGTAGATGAAGTGCGGCGATATCTGGGCCCGCAGTGCCCGCAGCTCTGCCTCCATCAGGGCCGTGCGCGACTCCGACAGCTCGGCGAGCTCGAGCTGGCTGGACATCCAGCGGGCCACCTCGGTCGTCGCGCGAACGAGCCCGGCGGAGGCCTCGTCACTGATCACCACGATGCTGCCGACGACCCGCTGCTCAACCGACAGTGGTGCCACGATGACTCGATCCGAAGCCTGCGTCGTCCCCCGGGCGAGGGCATCCGACGTCAGGGCCTCGACGTCCACCTCGCGTCGTGGTCCGCCCCAGGCGAGCGGGCCGTGCATGTCGGTGATCGCCACGGTGGAGGTGCCCAGCAGCGCGCGGACGTGGGGGATCGCCCGGGTCGCGCTGTCCCGGTCGAGCCCGAGACGCAGAGCTGGTGCGGCCAGCGAGGCGGTGTGCAGCGTCCGGTAGGTCGCCCGGTCTGCTGGTGACCCGAGCGCGCGGCGTCGGGTCAGGAGCCGCCAGCGGACGAAGGCGGCCGTCGCAACGAGCGCCACGGCCACCACGGCCGCCGTCCTGAAGTTGTCCATCGGCAGACGCTACCGCGAAGCGGTGAGCGAGGTGCGATGGACCTGTGCCGGCTGGCGCCGTCCGGTGGCCCCTCCGAACGGCGCCAGGCTCGACGGGTCAGCTGACGCTGACTGCGCTCCATGCCGCGCCGACGGCGGCGTACTGCGAGCTGCCGGTGCCGTAGAGGTCCTTGGCTGCGTTCAGCGTCGCAGTCCTCGCACCGGAGTAGGTCGTGCCCGACGTCATGTAGACCGTCAGCGCGCGGTACCAGATCGCAGCGGAGGCCGTGCGGCCGATGCCGGCGATCGTGGAGCCGTTGCACGTCGGTGAGTTGTGGGAGATCCCGTTGATGGTCTTGGCGCCCGAGCCCTCTGCCAGCAGGTAGAAGAAGTGGTTGCCGATCCCCGACGAGTAGTGCACGTCGGCCTGGCCGGCGGTGACCGACCAGCAGTCGTACGACGAGCCGTCCGACGAAGGCTTGTCCATCCGGCGGAAGCCCACGTGCTTCTTCAGGTCGAACTCCTCGCCGATCAGGTAGTCACCCGGATCGGAGGCATTGGCGGCATAGAACTCCACCATCGTCCCGAAGATGTCTGAGGTTGCCTCGTTGAGGCCGCCGGACTCCCCCGAGTACGTCAGGTTGGCGGAGTTCTCGGTGACGCCGTGGCTCATCTCGTGCCCGGCGACGTCCAGGGAGGTGAGCGGCCCGTAGCTGACGCCGTCGCCGTCGCCGTAGGTCATCTTGGTCCCGTCCCAGAAGGCGTTGACGTAGTTCTGGCCGTAATGGACCCGGTTGTACGAGCCGTTGCCGTTACCGAAGATGCCGTTGCGACCGAAGGTGGTCTTGTAGTAGTCCCAGGTCGTGTCGGTGCCGTACTGCGCATCGACGGCGGCCGACTCGCGGCTGCTGTTGTTGCCGGTGCCGAAGTGGGTGTCAGAGCTGCTGAACATGGTGCCGCTCTTGCAGCCGGCACTGAAGATCTGGCAGAGGAGTGAATCGGTGCCGTTGTTCATGTCAGTCGTGTAGGTGTTGCCCCGCGTCGGATCCTTGAGCTGATAGCTGCTCCCCGACTGCGTGAGCTGCAGAGGCACGGTGCCGCCGTAGAGCGAGTCGCCGTCGCCGTCCACGGTCTGGATCCGCTCCTCGGAGCGGAGGACCTTCCCGCTTCGAGCGTCGACGTAGCGGTCGAGCCGGCTGGGAGTGCCGTCCTTCTGCGTGCCTCCCGTGGTCACGAGCCATGTGAGCCGCGGGGTGGCCGACGTGGCGTCGACGACCAGCTCTGGCTTGGTTGCCCGAGCGGCAGAGGTGCCGAGGCTCCTCAGCGCTGAGGTTGCCGAGAGGGCCGGGGTGGACGACAGATCCAGGCGCTTCTGGAGCGTCTGCGAGCTGCCGGTGAAGGCGCCCGTCCCGGTGCGGTGAACCACGAGGTCACCGCCGACGACTCGGAGGCCGTCATAGGTGCGCCGCATCCGTACGTGCGTTGCACCGTTCGAGTCGAGGAGCGCGCCGGTGACGACGAGCTTCTGCTCATCGCCGACGAGAGTCGCTGTGTCGTTCGACCGCGCAGCCGCCACGGCGGCGCGGGCCGTGGAGCTGTCCTTGGCGATGGGCCGGGTCGAGCTGACCCGGTCTCCCCGATCGTCCGGTGCTGCCGTGGCTGACGGGATTCCTGCCGTCAGCATGGCAAGGGTTGCGAGTGCGGCTGTGGCGCCGACTGCATGAGTGGTGCGCATTGCATATCCCCCGATGTGCGTGCGTCACCCGAGGAAGTCCCCCGAGCATCCGCGTTCTCGGAGCCTAGAGGGAGAGGCCACCGTCTGTAAACGGCCTTCAGTCGTCCCCAATGCCGCGGGCCTGCAGCGCGGCACCGGTGTCGTAGGCCCGGGCGACCGTGCGGATCGCCAGCGGCACCAGGAGCGCACGGGGATTGCGCTCGAGACCCCGTGCTCGCGCCGCGTCGTGGGTCTCGTGCGCGATCTCGAGGATTCCCGGTATCGCGCGGATCATCAGCGAGAACGCCAGTGCCACCCGCTCGGGGTTGACGCCGATCGGACGCAGCGGACCGAGCCCGCGGGTGATGGTGTCGAGCATGGAGTCGATCGAGGTGGTGGCGGTGAAAACCAGGGCCACGACGATGACGGCAACGAGTCCGGCCACGACGTGAACCGCGGTGGGCCAGCCACGCTGCCAGACCTGGAAAGCCGATACCAGGACGATCACCAGCAGGAGGGGGCGCAGGGCGCGAAGGGTCCCTCGCAACGGCATCCGCACCCACCAGGCGAGCAGCAGCGCGACCGCGAGGAAGGCCAGGGCGGTCCACATGCCGGGTACCACCACGGTCCCGAAGCTGAAGACGGCCAGGACGCCGAGCTTGGGCCCGGTTGGAAACCGGTGCACCCAGGTCGTCCCAGGCCGGTAGTTGCCGAGCAGGAACTGGCTCATGGTTCGACCAGTCCGCGGTAGTACGACACCGCCTCGACGGGGGCCCCGTCGAACACGATGCGGGCACCATCGACGACCAGCACCCGGTCGCATCGCGCTGCGAGGCTCAGGTCGTGGGTCACGAGCACAACCTGTTGACGGAGCGAGAAGATCTGATCGGCGATCAGCCGGGTATTGTGCAGGTCGAGCAGGGTCGTCGGTTCATCTGCGACGACGATCTCTGGATCGGTCGCCAGCACCCCGGCCAAGGCCAACATCTGCTTCTGCCCGCCGGACAGTGCGTGCACGCTCGTGTCCGCCTTGTCGACCAGTCCGATCTTCGTGAGGATCTCGCGCGCCCGTTCCGCCCGCAGCCGTTTGTTCTTGACCGACCGGCGCAGCGACAACGCGACATCCTCGATGCAGGTGGGCATCACGAGCTGGGCGTTGGGATCGGTGAACACGAACCCGACTTGTCGGCGGACCGCGGCACCGTCACGCACCGTGTCGAGGCCATTGATCGTGACCCGGCCGGCCGTCGGCTCGATCAGACCGTTGAGCAGCCGTGCCACGGTCGACTTGCCGGACCCGTTGCTGCCGATCAGTCCGATGTGGCGTTCGGTGAGATGCAGGGTCGTTGAATGCAGGATCGTGAGGTCGCCATCGGGTGTGGCCACCGACACGGCGACCTCGTCAAGCGTGATGCCGCTCGTCACGCCCGGCGCTTGGCGACCAGCTGGGGGAAGGCGCGGACAACCGCGGCGGCGACGATCGCGGCGACAACGCCCTTGATGATGTCGGCAATGAAGAATGGGGTCGCGTAGCCCCAGGCGACACCCAGTCCCACGTCGAGCTTGATCGCCATCCCGATCGTGCCGAGCGTCCCCACGACGGCGACCGTGACGATCGCCGCAGTGATCGAGACCACGGCTGTGAACGCGGCTGGGTTGGTGCGCGCGACCCGGCTGGAGACCAGACCGACGATGAACGCGGCGATCGGGAACGCGACGAGGTAGCCGGCGCTGACGCCGACCCATACCGAGGGACCCCCGTGGCCTTGGGCGAAGATCGGCACGCCGGCCGTGCCGACTACGAGGTAGAGCAGCACCGCGAGGAAGCCGCGCCGGGCGCCGAGGGTTGCGCCGGCCAGGAAGATCCCGAACATCTGCAGCGTGAAGGGGACGCCGACCCCGGTGACGTTGAAGGCGGGCAGGATCGCGCAGACCGCGATCAGGGCGGCGAAGGTGGCGATGAGCGCGAGGTCCGTCGTCGAGACGGTCTGTTTGCGGGGGTGGGCGGTCGTGCTGGTCATGGGGTCTCCTGGTGGCAGCACCTGAACGGTGGTCAGGTGAACGCCGTTCAGGTTAGCCTATAGGCTGGCGGCGCGGTCAATCCTGGAGGTCTGTGTGCGACATCACCGCTCTGACGTCGTCGAGCGTGCGATCGACGTCCTCGACATGTACGGGCTGCCCGACATGTCGATGCGACGCATCGCCTCGGAGCTGGGGCTGCAGCCCAGCGCGCTCTACCACCACTTCGCCAACAAGCAGGCACTGCTGGCAGCAGTCGCCTACGAGCTGCTCGTGCGGGGCGCTCGCGTGAGCGTGGTCGGGACGCCGTGGGACGAGGCCGTGGTGGCGTTGGGTCACGAGTTGCGCGACGCGATGCTGGCTTACCGGGACGGGGCCGAGCTGATTGCCACGGCGCACGCATTCGGTCTGGGAGTCCAATCGCCCCTGGACCGGATCGCGACCGCCCTGGTGGAGGAAGGCTTCGATCCGGAGCTCGCGCGAGGCGCCTCGACGACGATCGTGCACTTCGTGTTCGGTCATGTCTACGACGAGCAGACTCAGTTGCAGGCCGCCAGTGCGGGCGCCATCGACGGCGCACCGCTGACATCCGCTGGCGCGCAGTCGTTCGAGCACGGGCTGGCGCTGATCATCGATGGATCGCGCCTGCGACGGCAGGTCCCCGAGTCTCGCTAGCCCAGAGATGGCCCGTCGTGGCCATGCGGAAACTGCCCGTAATGGCCATAACTTTGATCCGCTGGGTTCGGTTTCCAATGCGGGGCCATACAACGGGGGCCAATCAAGGAGTAACGATGCTTCTACCTCGCTCGCTCGCTGCAGCCGCTCTGGCAGCAGTCGTCTCGCTGGCCGGCACCGCCGCGGTCGCCGACACCTTCTACAACGATCTCGACGTGACGGTCGATTCGGTGTACGAGACCATGAATCTCACCTATGACACTGCCAACTCAGCAGGTACGACCGGAAGCACCGTGATCGCGCTGCAGATCGACGGCAAGAATGCAGGGGACCATCCGGGTTGCAACATCCAGGGTGGGCCGCACTATGTCGCGCTCAACGCCACCAGCAGCAACACCGCGGTCGCAACCGTAGCGCTGTCGAACGACGGGGTCTTCGACGTCTGCAGCGACACGGTGCTGGCGACTGTCACGTCGCAAGGCGTCGGCGGCGCCGATGTGACGTTCGCAGTCGACAGTGCGCGAACCAACAACGACCCGCATCTGACCTTCAGCGTCGTCGAGGCCCGCTTCCGCGTCAACGTGAGTGAGGGCAGCGGCAACGTCGTCACCGGCTGCGACGCAGACCCGGCCGCACCCGCCTGGGCAGCAGCGATCCTGCAGAAGAGTGGTGTCAAGAACAAGACCGCGGTCAAGAACTACGTCTCGCAGATCGCTGCGGAGATGGGCCAGGGTGCAACGTTCGCCGGATTCGTCAAGAATGCCCACCCACAGTACGAGAACGCCGTCCACGACCGATTGGTCGTGCTGACCGGTCGCAGTTTGGCCTCTGCGGCCAGCTCGGCCCGCCCGGGCTGGGTCTGCACGGTCCTGACCAGCTGATTGATCCGCAGGCGAGGTCCCGGGAGCGGTGCTCCCGGGAACTCGTCGTTTCAGGGGTGTCGGGCGGCGCTTTCAGGTGAGGTTGCGAACGGATCCGGCGTACGACGAGCCCGGGAAATCGCTCCGCGATG
>NZ_JBAVDI010000064.1:0-37452 GCF_049587115.1 Aeromicrobium sp. | reverse complement strand
ATGTCGGCTCGTCGCATCCTGGGGCCGTAGCAGGTCCCAAGGGTTGGGCTGTTCGCCCATTAAAGCGGCACGCGAGCTGGGTTTAGAACGTCGTGAGACAGTTCGGTCCCTATCCGCCGCGCGCGTAGGAAACTTGAGAAAATCTGTCCCTAGTACGAGAGGACCGGGATGGACGAACCTCTGGTGTGCCAGTTGTTCCGCCAGGAGCACTGCTGGTTAGCTACGTTCGGAAGCGATAACCGCTGAAAGCATCTAAGCGGGAAGCGTGTTTCAAGATGAGGTTTCCCACTGGTTTACCAGGTAAGGCCCCCAGCAGACCACTGGGTTGATAGGCCGGAGGTGGAAGTGCAGCAATGCATGGAGCCGACCGGTACTAATAGGCCGAGGGCTTGTTTCTTACAAAGATGTACACCGCGTCCACTGTGAGGTTCCCGAGATATGTTCGGGAGCCGGAAAGCCCGAGAGGGCTCCAAGGTTTTGTTGATATCTCAATAGAGTTTCGGCGACCATGGCGAAAGGGAAACACCCGGTTACATTCCGAACCCGGAAGTTAAGCCTTTCAGCGCCGATGGTACTGCACGGGAGACTGTGTGGGAGAGTAGGACGTCGCCGGACAATTTTTAGCGCGAGGCCGCTCCTTCGGGAGCGGCCTCGCTGCATTTCTCGAGCAAGTTTGATGGAAGGAACGGCTCATGGCAGAGTCGAGAAGCCCCCGCCGAGACGGTGGGAAGCCCGCTGGCCGAGGAGCTGGCGGAAGCGGCCGCGGAGGCCGACCCGCAAGCCAAGGACGCGATCAGCGTGGCAGCGGTGCCCCCTCGCGTCGTGACGGCAAGCCGACCGATCGCCGTGACGGCAAGCCGACCGATCGCCGTGACGGCAAGCCTGCCCCGGCCCGCCGAGATGGCAAGCCGACGACGCCACGCCGTGACGGCAAGCCCTACGAGGCCCGGCGCGACCGTCGCCAGGAGGAAGGCGATCGCACGGCCGCCCAGAAGATCTACGACGGCCCGCCGATCCCGGACGACGTCAGCGCAAAGGATTTGGACAAGCATGCTCGCCAGGCATTGCAGGCCCTGCCGGAGAAGCTCGCCGACAAGGTAGCCCGTCACCTCGTGATGGCCGGCCTGCTGATGGTGGAGGACCCGGAGACCGCTCACCTGCACGCGTTGGCTGCCAAGGCGCGTGCGACCAGGACCGGCCTGGTCCGAGAGGCGTGCGGCGAGACCGCCTACGCAGCGGGCAAGTTCGCCGAGGCGCTGTCGGAGTTCCGCGCTGCTCGGCGGATGACCGGGGGATATCTGTATGCGCCGATGATGGCCGACTGTGAGCGGGCTCTGAAGCGTCCGGACAAGGCCATTGCCTACGACTCGACGGAGATCCGTAGCCAGCTGGACGATGCCGGCCAGATCGAGCTGTCCATCGTGGTGGCTGGTGCGCGCCGGGACCAAGGACAGTTTGATGCCGCCATCCGCCTGCTTGAGACTGAGCCGCTGCACACCAAGGGTCGCGGAGACTGGGTGCCCCGGCTGCGCTACGCATATGCCGATGCCTTGCTCGACGCGGGACGACGCGAAGAGGCAATCGAGTGGTTCCACCGCACCGTGGCGGTCGACGGCAACGCTCAGACCGATGCCGAGGAGCGCGTCGCGGCCCTGGAGAAGCGTCCACAGGGCTGAACCTGGCGTCACCTTTGCACACCGCACGATGTGACCGATGCCGCCCGTCCTCGGCGGGCGGCATCGTCATGCCATGACCGACAACATGGATCCCAGTCCCGGCGGTAGCCTCGACTGCATGACATCGGGACTGGCGTCGACCTCTGCACCGTTGAGCGCGACGTACGATCTGGCGATGCTTGACCTCGACGGAGTCGTCTATGTCGGCCCGGACGCTGTCGAAGGTGCCGCGCAGTCGCTGCAGCTGGCCCGGGAGAACGGGATGCGACTGGCGTACATCACGAACAACGCCTCGCGGACCCCGCGCGAGGTGGCCGAGCATCTCCGGGGCCTGTCGATGCCCGACGTCAAGGACGGCGACATCGTGACCTCCGCGCAGGCCGTGGCTCATCTGGTCGCAGACGCCGTGCCGAGCGGATCTGCCGTCCTGCTGGTCGGCGGAGATGGCCTGAGGGTGCCGCTCGAGGAGCGCGGGCTGCGGTGCGTGACGTCGTTGGACGATGCGCCGGTGGCTGTCGTGCAGGGATTTCACCCTGACATCGGCTGGCGCCAGCTCTCCGAGGCTTCCTTCGCAATCCAGGCGGGGCTGCCATGGTTCGCGAGCAACACCGACATGACGATGCCGACGCCGCGGGGCATGGCGCCGGGAAATGGTTCGCTGGTGCAGACGATCCGCAGCGCGACCGGAGCCAACCCGATCGTGGCGGGCAAGCCCGAGCAGCCGCTGTTCGACGAGACGGTCGAACGGGTCGGCGGCGCGCACCCGCTCATGGTGGGAGATCGGCTGGACACCGACATCGACGGTGCGATCAACGCCGGGGTGGACAGCTTGGCGGTGCTGACCGGGGTCAGCTCGGTGCAGGACATCGTCGACGCCGCACCCGGGCGTCGGCCGACGTTCGTGTCGTTTGACCTGTCCGGGCTCAATGAGTCTCACTCCGATGTCGTGCTGGATGGTGACCGCGCGCGATGCGGTGAGGCCCTCGCAACGGCGCGACATGGCACGATCACGGTCGAGACGGCCGATCGGCGCAGCACCGAGGCACTGCGGGCGATCGTGGGCCTCGCCTGGTCGTTGCGCGATGGCTCCGACCTGCGCATGACTGTGGATGGGACACTGGTTGCATGAGCCAGACCTACGGCGACGACAGTCAGATCGATCCCGCCAACCCTGTGGCGGCTGGTGACTTGGCGTCGGCGATCGTGCCGACCGGCCACCTGCAGATCGACGAGGCGCTCGGGCGCCTGGACGGAATCTCAGCGCGCGAGATCACGAGCCATCCCGAGGAGTTCGACGCGATTCATCGGGTTCTTCGCGAATCCCTCGCCGATGCCGGCCGTGACGAGGGCGTCGCGGAGAGTCCATGACCGCCACAGCATCCGGTGGCCCCCGATGAGCAGAAGGCTGCGGCTCGACGCCGAGCTCGTTCGCCGCGGGCTGGCGAGATCGCGTGAGCACGCAGGATCGTTGATCCAGGAGGGTCAGGTCAAGGTCGCGGGATCGGTCGCGACCAAGGCCGCCACCGGTGTCACCACTGATCAGGCCATCGTGGTGCGCGCGAACGACCAGCCGTCCTATGCCTCGCGCGGCGCGCACAAGCTGCTGGGTGCGCTCACGGTGTTCGAGCCGCTCGGGCTACGCGTCGAAGGCCGACGCTGCCTGGATGCTGGTGCTTCGACCGGCGGCTTCACCGACGTGCTGCTGCGCAAGGGCGCCCGACAGGTCGTCGCGGTGGACGTCGGTTACGGCCAGCTTGTGTGGGCCCTGCAGTCCGACGACCGGGTCGTGGTGCTTGACCGGACGAACGTCCGCAACCTCGAACCGGACGACATCGGCGGGCCGGTCGACCTGATCGTCTCCGATCTGTCCTTCATCTCCCTTACCGTGGTGATGCCCGCGCTGACGCGGGTGTGCCGGCCGAGCAGTCCAGAGGGTGGAGGTGACATCGTGCTGATGATCAAGCCGCAGTTCGAGGTCGGCCGCAGCAATCTCGGCAAGAACGGTGTCGTTCGCGATCCGCTGCTGCACGCCGACGCCGTGCATCGAGTATGCCGGTCAGCGTTCGACCTCGGCTGGGGCACGCGGGCGCTCGCGCCCAGCCCGCTGCCAGGACCGGCTGGCAATGTCGAGTACTTCTGTTGGCTGCGCAGCGATGCCGACCCACCCAGCGAGGAGGCCGCTCACGCGGTCGTCGCTGCTGGGCCCTTGACCCACACCGCCCAGGAGCCCCGACCGTGAGCCGACGTGTACTGCTGATCGTCCACATCGCCCGTGAGGAGGCCGCCAAGGTGGCGGCGGCCTTCGCCGCCGATCTCCAGGCTGAAGGGGTCGACGTGTGCGTCCTGGACGCTGAGGCCGCAACCTTGCGGGATGCTGGGCTCGACGCCCACGGCATCGTCGAGGCCACTCCCGGTGCCGCAGCAGGCTGCGAGCTCGCGGTGGTGTTCGGCGGGGACGGAACGATTCTGCGTGCTGCGGAGATGTGTCGCGGCACGGACACCCCGGTTCTGGGGGTCAACCTCGGGCATGTGGGATTTCTGGCCGAAGCCGACGTCGAGGATCTGCATGATGTCGTCCGCGGGGTCGTCGACAGCAGCTACACCGTCGAGGAGCGGTTGACCGTCGATGTCTCGGTCACGGTGGGCGGCAACGTGGTCGCCACCAACTGGGCCCTCAACGAGGCATCCGTGGAGAAGGCCGCTCGCGAGCGGATGCTGGAGATCGTTGTCGAGATCGACAAGCGACCCGTGTCTCGCTGGGGTTGCGATGGCGTGGTGTGCGCGACGCCGACGGGTTCCACGGCGTACAACTTCAGTGCCGGTGGCCCCATCGTGTGGCCCGGGGTGTCGGCGCTGCTGATGGTGCCGATCAGCGCCCACGCGCTGTTCGCCCGGCCGCTCGTGGTGTCACCGGACTCGACGTTGGCGATCGAGATCGTCGGCGAGCACTCGACCGGTGTGCTGTGGTGCGACGGTCGGCGTGCTGCCGACCTGCCGGTCGGCGCCCGGGTGGAGGTCACCAAGGGGCAGACCCCAGTGCGACTGGCTCGTCTGCGGCCCGCATCTTTCACTGACCGGCTCGTGCGCAAGTTCGACCTGCCGGTCAACGGCTGGCGCGGCGCAGCTGAACGCGAGCGAGAGGAGCGTGCCTGATGTGGCAGCACCTGCGCCTGTCGTCCTTGGGTGTCATCGACTCCGCAGAGCTTGAGCTCTCCGACGGCTTCACGGTCATCACGGGCGAGACCGGGGCCGGCAAGACCATGGTGGTCACTGCGCTCGGGCTGCTTCGCGGCGACCGGGCCGACCTCGGACTGGTTCGCCGCGGCGCCGACCAGGCGCGGGTCGAGGCAAGCATCGGCGTGCCGTCCGGTGCGCGCGCTGTCTCTGCGGTCGAAGAGGCCGGTGGGCGTATCGACGACGACGTCGTGATCCTTGGGCGCGTGCTCTCCGCGCAGGGACGATCGCGGGCCATTGCCGGTGGCGCAACGGTCCCGGCGGCGCTGCTGACGGAGGTCACCGACGAGCTCGTTGCCGTGCACGGTCAGTCTGACCAGCACCGGCTGCTGCGGCCGTCCGAGCAGCGCGCCGCGCTGGATCGATTCGCCGGCACCGAATTCGTCGAGGCGGCACAGGCGTACGCCCCGGTCCACGCCCGGTGGCGCATGGTCGAGCGCACCCTCGACGAGCTGCGGACGCACGCTCAGGAGCGAGCTCGTGAGCTCGACGTCCTGCAGTACGGTCTGGACGAGATCCAGGCGGTTGACCCGCAGGTCGGCGAGGACGAGCAGCTCAAGATCGAGGAGAGCAGACTCGCGCATTCCGAGGCGTTGGCCCGCGCAGCCGACCAGGCGCACCGTGCGCTCGCCGGTGAGGCGGACCTCGATGCTGCTCGCACCCAGGTCGCAGCAGCGTCTGGGGCGCTTCGTGAGGCGGCGGGTCACGACCCGACCCTCGATGAACTTGGTGAGCGAGTGCTCGAGCTGGGCATCCTGCTTGACGACGTTGGCGCCGAGCTCGGTGCATACTCAGCCGGTGTCGAGCTCGATCCCGAACGCCTCGCGACGCTCCAGGAGCGGCGTGCCGCCCTGGCTGGCCTGCAGCGCAAGTACGGCCCGACCGTCGACGACGTCCTGGCTTGGGCCGAGAAGGCAGCTGCGCGACTCGGCGAGCTGGGCAGCGATGATCAGTCGATCGCCGCACTCGAGGTCGAGCAGGCTGAGCTGGGACCCGAGGTCAGAAGGCTGGCGGCCGAGATGTCCTCGATCCGTTCAGCGTCGGCGGCCCGGCTTGCCGTCCTGGTCGACCAGGAGATCGCGCAGCTATCGATGCCTTCGGCACGACTGGAGGTGCAGGTCACGACAGCGGTGGACGCAGTTCCCGGCCCGCACGGCCTTGACGAGGTCGAGCTGCTGTTCGCCGCCAACAGCGGCACGGGATCACGACCTCTGCACAAGGGCGCGAGTGGCGGTGAGCTTTCTCGGCTGATGCTGGCGCTCGAGGTCGTGCTGGCCGACGAGACCACGGTCCCGACCCTGGTGTTCGACGAGGTCGATGCCGGAATCGGCGGCAAGGCGGCGGTCGAGGTCGGTCGCCGGCTCTCCCGACTTGCCGAGCATGCGCAGGTGATTGCGGTGACCCACCTGCCGCAGGTCGCAGCCTTCGCCAACCACCACTTCGTGGTGACCAAGGATGACGACGGCACAGTCACGAGCAGCTCGGTGATCCGGCTCGACGATGCCAGCCGAGTCGACGAACTGGCTCGAATGCTGGCTGGCCAGGAGGACTCTGCCACGGCTCAGGCGCACGCCCGCGAGCTGCTGGAGCTGGCTCGATCCTGACCTGAGCGCGACCTGTGAGAGTGCCTAACCAGCCGACACGCCGACGCAGCGCGCAAATCGGCTACTCGCAGCGGGGAGCATGGGTGGCGATGGCCATCAGAAAGCAAAAGACCCCCATGTCGCAGGACGCGAGCGGGGTCGTCGGAACCGTGCGACTCGCACGCAGCAGGCGACTCATCGCCGCACTGCGCGCGGGAGACGTCGCAGTCGTCGACCTGCCCGAGCTCGACGCCCGTGAGGCGCAACAGCTGATCGACCAACGCGTGCGAGCCGTGCTCAACGCATCCAGGTCCAGCAGCGGACGCGTCCCCAACGTCGGACCGCAGATGCTCTCCCGCGCCGGCATCCTGCTGGTCGACGTCCCGTCGGACGAGATCTGGAGCAAGCTCAAGAACGGCGAGCGGGTGCGCATCGAGGACGGCCGCATACTCCGCCAGGAGATCGTCGTGCTCACCGGCGTCGAGCTCGATGAGGCTCGGGCCACGTCGGACCTGGCCCAGGCCGAGTCCAGCCTCGCCACCAAGCTCGATTCGCTGTCCGCCAACGCCAGCGACCACATCCAGCGCGAGCAGTCGATGCTCCTCGCCGGAGCCAATGTGCCGCGGTTGCGGACCAAGCTGCGGGGGAGGGCCGTCGTGGTCGTGTCTCGCGCGTACGACGACGCCGCGGATCTGCGCGGATTGCGGCGATACATCAATGACAGCGATCCGATCCTGATCGGCGCCGGGCCGGGAGCAGATGTCCTGCTCAAGGCCGGATACGAGCCGGCGATCGTGGTCGGCCATCTCGACCACCTCTCCGACGCTGCGATCAGGGCCGCTGGGGAGGTCGTCGTCTCGACGGCTTCGGGCACGGTCGATCGACCAGAACGGCTTGAACGACACGGCAAGGAGATCGTGACGTTCGTCTCCAGCGGCTCCGACGACGACCTCGCGATCCTGTTGGCCGACACCAACGAGGCGGCGGTCATCGTGCACGTCGGCGCGCCTCCGACGCTGTCCACCTTCCTCGAGCGCCCACCGGCCGATGTGGCCCGGATGTTTGTTGCCCGCCTCCGCGCCGGCGCCAAGATCGTCGACGCCAAGGCAGTAATCCATTTCACCTCGAAGCGGCATGCCCTGTGGCCCGCCCTGCTGCTGCTCGTCGCGGGCGTCGTCTCGGTGGCGGTCGCCATCGCGGTGACCCCGGTCGGTCAGGACTGGTACCACTCACTCGGCGGTCAGCTCGCCGACCTCGGCACCTGGATCAAAGGACTCTTCTCGTGATCAACTTTCGCTTCCACCTCGTCTCTCTCGCGGCGATCCTGATTGCCCTCGCGGCCGGGGTCGCGCTGGGCTCGGGCCCGCTCGACGACACCGGAACCACGCTGCGCGGTGCAGGCGACTCCCAGCAGCAGACCGTCGATCCGGCCCTGGCGGCGTTCGACGCCGGTTACGCGGCGCGTACCTCGCCGGGCCTGCTCAAGAACAAGCTCGCTGGTCAGACCGTTCTGGTTCTGACCGTGCCGGGCACGAGCGCCGCCGAGGCCAAGGGCGTCACGTCGACGCTTCAGCAGGCCGGGGCGGAGATTGCGGGACGGGTCAATCTGACCGGCAGGATGCTCGACTCAGCGGGGCGGCAGTTCGCCGAGGGCGTGGCGCAGCAGTCCGCACCGAAGGTGCCCGGCGTCAACGAGGCGGGTGACAGCTACGGTCGGATCGGTGCTGCGCTGGGCCGTGCCTACGTCGGCGACAAGGCGGTCGCGCCGGACCAGACCGCCAGCACCATCCGCTCGGCGTTCGTCGAGGGCAAGCTCGTCACCACTCCGGCCGATCCCAAGAAGATCGCCACTCTCGCAGTGCTGATCGCCGGTCCCGGGCAGCCCGACGGTGCCGACCAGAGCGGTGTCATCGCAGCCCTCGCCGCAGCGCTCAAGGACAGTGGCAAGGGCATCGTGGTGACCGGACCGTCCTCGTCCAGCACCGATGGGGGAGCGGTCAAGGCCGTGCGCGACGGTGACTCCGCGACCGAGATCACCACGGTCGACGTGACCGACAGCGCAGCCGGTCGAGTCATCGCGGTCCTCGCCGCGGCGGCCCAGGCCGACGGCCGCCCCGGGTCATGGGGGACGTCGCGCAGCTCCAGCGGTGCGGTGCCCGAGTAGTACGAACACACCGGTGTGGGAGATCCGACACGTGTGTCGTTGTCCATAAGCCGGTTCGTGTTGGTAGGCTGGAATCCCGTGGAGGCATGATGCCATTCGGCATCGGGAGCGCTCGACATCGGTTTTCGACCACGGGAGTCACCTTGGCAGGCAGCGCGGTTACCAAGCACGTATTCGTCACCGGCGGGGTGGCGTCATCGCTCGGCAAGGGTCTGACCGCCTCGAGTCTGGGGCGGCTGCTCAAATCCCGCGGTCTGCGGGTCACGATGCAAAAGCTCGACCCGTACCTCAATGTCGATCCCGGCACGATGAATCCGTTCCAGCACGGCGAGGTTTTCGTGACGGACGACGGCGCCGAGACAGACCTCGACGTCGGCCACTACGAACGCTTCCTCGACGTTGACCTGTCCGGGAAGGCCAATGTCACCACCGGACAGGTCTATTCCGAGGTGATCGCCAAGGAGCGGCGCGGAGACTATCTCGGCGACACGGTGCAGGTCATTCCGCACATCACCAACGAGATCAAGTCGCGAATCCGCGCGATGGCCGGTCCGGATGTTGACGTCGTGATCACGGAGATCGGCGGCACCGTCGGTGACATTGAGTCCCTCCCGTTTCTGGAAGCGGCCCGGCAGGTCCGTCACGACGTGGGGCGGGGCAATGTGTTCTTCCTGCACGTCTCGCTGGTTCCCTACATCGGTCCGTCCGCCGAGCTCAAGACCAAGCCGACCCAGCACTCGGTCGCGGCGCTGCGGTCGATCGGCATTCAGCCCGACGCCATCGTGTGCCGCGCCGATCGAGACATCCCGGACAGCATGAAGCGCAAGATCTCGCTGATGTGCGACGTCGACGAAGAAGCCGTCGTGACCGCGAGCGACGCGCCGTCGATCTATGACATCCCGAAGGTCCTGCACAGTCAGGGCCTCGACGCCTACGTCGTGCGCCGGCTCGACCTGCCGTTCCGCGATGTCGACTGGACCCAGTGGGACGAGCTGCTGCGTCGCGTGCACCACCCGTCCGAGGAGCTCACCATCGCGCTGGTCGGCAAGTACGTCGACCTGCCCGACGCGTATCTCTCGGTCGGCGAGGCACTGCGTGCCGGTGGTTTCGCGCACGACGCACGGATCAATCTGCGCTGGGTGCCGTCTGACGACTGCGAGACCGCTGCCGGGGCAGCTCACAACCTGCACGACGTCGACGGGATCTGCGTGCCCGGTGGATTCGGCATCCGGGGCATCGAGGGCAAGCTGGGCGCCCTGACGTACGCCCGCGAACGGAGGATCCCTGTGCTGGGCCTGTGCCTGGGCCTGCAGTGCATGGTCATCGAGTACGCACGCAATGTCGCCGGTATCGACGGGGCGAGCTCATCAGAGTTCGACCCGAATACCCGTCACCCCGTCATTGCCACGATGGACGAGCAGCTCACCATCGTCGAGGGCGAGGGTGACCTGGGCGGCACGATGCGTCTGGGCCTCTACCCGGCACAGCTCAAGCCGGGCAGCATCGTGGCCGAGGCCTACGGTGCCGACAAGGTCGAGGAGCGGCACCGTCACCGGTATGAGGTCAACAACTCCTACCGGGCACAGCTGGAGGCGGCCGGACTGGTCTTCAGCGGAACCTCTCCGGATGCCAACCTGGTCGAGTTCGTCGAGCTGCCGCGCGACGTGCATCCCTACTACGTCGCGACCCAGGCGCACCCTGAGCTGCGATCGCGCCCGACTCGCTCGCACCCGTTGTTCTCCGGGCTGGTCGGGGCGGCACTGGCCCGCCAGCTCGAGCTGCGCCTTCCGGTCGACGAGCAGGAGAAGGCCGACGCATGACGGCTCACCCCCGTCTGCCGGGTGAGCTCGCCGACCCGACCACGCTGAGCGACTCGGCGCAGTCCTGGCCGGTCAGCTCCAGTGACACCAAGTACGACAGCCCCTACGTCGCGCTGCGGGTCGACACGATCGTCGATCCGGCCGGCGGTGAGCACGACCGGGCCGTCGTGCAGCCGAACGGTGCGATCGCGGTGCTGGCGATCGACGACGAGGACCGGGTGCTGCTGGTTGAGCAGTATCGCCACCCAGTAGGACGCCGACTGCTCGAGCTGCCCGCGGGCACGCTCGACGTCGTCGGTGAGTCCACCGTCGACGCTGCCGCACGCGAGCTGGCCGAGGAGACCGACGTGGTCGCCGAGAACTGGGAATCGATCCTGCACCTGTACGCGACGCCCGGCTATTCCACCGAAGGGTGGGAGGTGTTCAGGGCGACCGGGCTCAGTGCGCTGCCGGACGAGGATCGCACGACCCGCGAGGCAGAGGAAGCCGACATGATGCAGTGGTGGCTGCCCTTCGACCAGGTCGTCGAGTCGATCCTGGCCGGCCGTATCGCTGATTCGCTGACGGTGGCCGGTGTGCTGGCGGAGCAGGCGTTGCGCAGCAGATGACGACCGAAGTGGAGCGAGGCGTCCACGACTACCTGAGCCATCTCGGGGTCGAGCGCGGACTGGCCGACAACACCCTGCGCTCGTACCGCCGGGACATGCGTCGCTACCTCGAGTTCCTCGATACCCGCGAGCTGAGCTCGCCGGCCGACATCACCGAAGCAGACATCGCTGCGTTCCTCGGGTCGCTGCGAACAGGAGATTCCGAGCACGTTCCGCTTGGCACCGCGAGCGCGGCCCGGACGATCGTCACGGTGCGAGGTCTGCATCGTTTCCTGCTCCGTGAGCAGATCGTGCCGACCGACGTGACGACGGCGATCAAGCCCCCGCGGCCTGCGTCTCGACTGCCCAAGGCGCTCCCTCTGTCGGACGTCGAGTCGATCCTGGATGCGGCAGGCTCGCCGGGCACGACCCTCTCGGCTCGCGATCGGTCACTGCTGGAGGTGCTCTACGGAACCGGCGCGCGGATCTCCGAGGCGGTGGGACTGGACATCGACGATCTGGATCTCGAGGAGTCGACCGTGCTGCTGCGTGGCAAGGGCGGCAAGCAGCGGATCGTGCCCCTCGGCTCCTACGCCCGCCAGTCCTTGGTCGACTACCTTGCCGCGTCTCGACCCGCACTGGTCTCGGTCCGCAGCAGCACGCCCGCCGTCTTCCTCAATGCACGAGGTGGACGGCTTTCCCGGCAGAGCGCCTGGACCGTCCTGACGAGAGCGGCCAAGCGAGCCGGCCTGACGGTGGACGTCTCGCCGCACACGCTGCGGCACTCGTTCGCGACCCATCTGCTCGACGGTGGTGCCGACGTGCGGGTGGTGCAGGAGCTGCTGGGGCACGCCTCGGTGACCACGACTCAGATCTACACCCTCGTCACGGTCGAGAAGCTCCGCGAGATTTATGCGACAGCCCACCCGAGGGCGGCGCGACAAGTCGACTCTTGACGGTAGAGTGACGCTCGTCCGACGGTCGAGTGCAGGGGTAGCTGATGAGCAACGAGCTGGGACCGACCGGTAGGCCCCTTCCAAACTTCCCGACACCCAAGCCGCGCAAGGCGGGCAAGCCGGCGGCCATCATCGCGATGTGCAACCAGAAGGGTGGCGTCGGCAAGACGACGACCACGATCAACCTCGGTGCCGCGCTGGTCGAGACCGGACGCAAGGTGCTGCTGGTTGATTTCGACCCGCAGGGTTCGATGACCGTCGGTCTGGGCATCAGCGCACACGAGCTCGAGCAGAGCATCTATCACGTCCTGATGGACCGCGAGATCTCGGTCAAGGACCTGATCATGCCCACCGCGGTCGACGGGCTCGACCTGGTTCCGTCCAACATCGATCTGTCGGCGGCCGAGATGCGCCTCGTGACCGAGGTCGGCCGCGAACAGGTGCTGGCGCGCGTCCTCAAGCCGATCCGGATGGATTACGACGTCATCCTGATCGACTGCCAGCCTTCTCTGGGCCTGCTGACCGTCAACGCGCTGACCGCGGCTGACGGGGTGCTGATCCCACTGGAATGCGAGTACTTCGCCCTGCGTGGAGTCGCGTTGCTGAAGGACACGATCGAGAAGGTGCGCGACCGCACCAATGACGAGCTGCAGATCATCGGCCTGCTCGGCACGATGTACGACAGCCGCACGCTGCATGGCAAGGAGGTCCTGGCGACCCTGGTGGAGGGCTGGGGCGACCTGGTGTTCCACACCGTTATCCGCAGGACCGTGAAGTTCTCCGACTCGACTGTTGCCGGTGAGCCGATCACGGAGTACGCCACGACATCCCCGGGCGCCGAGTCCTACCGTCAGCTCGCGAAGGAGGTCCTTGTTCGATGCCCCGACGCGTGAACATGCCGGGGGCGGACGAGCTCTTTCGTGCCACGGCACCGTCGGCGGCGCCCCAGTCAGCCGAGGCTGACACTGCCGACGCGCCGCTGCCAGCGAGCGGTCGGGTCAAGCACGACGAGAAGATGACCGTGTACGTCACGGCCGCCGAGCTCCTCGCAGTGGAGCAGGCGCGCTTCCAGCTGCGCAGTGAGCTGGGTCGCAGCGTCGATCGCGGACGCTTCGTCCGCGCAGCGCTGGCGATGGCCTTGGCCGATCTGGATGCCCACGGCACCCAGAGCGACATTGCCCGGCGATTGAGCCAGACGTGACCGTCGCGGACGTCGACGAGTCCGCACCGGTCGGCTTCTCGGTCGACCTCACGAATTTCGAGGGACCTTTCGATCTGCTGCTGCAGCTGATCTCCAAGCACCAGCTCGACATCACCGAGGTCGCCTTGTCGAAGGTGACCGGCGATTTCATCGCGTACATCAAGGCGCTGGGCGACGACCTGGAGCAGACCACGAATTTTCTGCTGGTCGCATCGACTCTGCTCGACCTCAAGACGGCCCGGTTGCTGCCGCAGGCCGAGGTCGAGGACGAGGAGGATCTCGCGCTGCTGGAGGCCCGGGACCTGCTTTTTGCCCGGCTGATGCAGTACCGGGCGTTCAAGCAGGTGGCCCGGGTCATCGCCGAGCGGCTGGCGAAGGAGCAGAAGCGCTTCCCCCGGATCGTGTCGCTGGAGCCCCGCTTTGCCGACCTGCTCCCCGAGGTGCTCATCTCGGTCGGACCGCAGGAACTGGCACAGCTGGCCGCTGCGGCCTTCGAGGCCAAGCCCGTCCCGATCCTGTCCCTGACTCACTTGCACGCGCCGCAGGTCAGCGTGCGGGAGCAGGCCCACCTCGTGGTCGACCAGCTTCGCCGCCGCGGGGAGATGACCTTCCGTGCGCTGACTGCCGATGCGCCGGACCTGATGACCAAGGTCGCACGATTCCTGGCCGTGCTCGAGCTCTTCCGTGAAGGCGTCATCGCCTTCGAGCAGGCGACGCCGCTGGGCGACCTGCACGTGCGGTGGACCGGCACCGACAACGGCGACATCGACGTCGGCGAGGAGTTCGACGAGCCAACGGGATCGGCCGGCGACATGCCGTTGGCGGCCGTTCCCGAACCGGGCGAACCCGAGCGCCAGGACCTCACCGAGACCACCGACCCCCCTGAGAGCATTGATGACTGACCAGCACGTTCCCACCGGCCCGCACGAGCTGGAGCTGGAGATGCTCGACATCCGGCCCGCGCTGGAGGCGGTGCTCATGGTGGCCGACCAGCCCTTGGATCACCTGACGCTGGCGCAAGCGGTCGGGCACCCTCCCACCGACGTCGAGCAGACTCTTGTCGAGCTGGCCTCGGAGTACACCGACCAGGGCCGCGGGTTCGAGCTGCGCAACATCGCTGGCGGCTGGCGGTTCTTCACCCGCGAGGAGTTCGCGGGTGCCGTGGAGCGCTTCATCCTCGACGGGCAGCAGGCCCGACTGACTCAGGCAGCGCTGGAGACCATGGCCGTCGTGGCCTATCGGCAGCCAATCAGTCGCTCGCGCATATCGGCGATCCGTGGCGTCAACGTCGACGGTGTGGTCCGGACCCTGGTGACACGTGGGCTGATCGAGGAGGACGGGATAGATGCCGAGAGCGGCGCGATCCTCTACCGCACCACCAGCTACTTCCTGGAGCGAATGGGCCTGGGTGACCTCAGTGAGCTGCCCGACATCGCCGGCCATCTGCCGGAGCTCCAGGACATGGACGACGAGGGGCTGGTCGACGCCGAAGCGGTCCTCGGCGAGCTGAGCGGGCAGGACCCGATCGACGACGAGGCGACGAGCGACTCGGCCGACGCCCTAACCGATGACGGCGACAGCCAGGACGCCGAGGCTTCGGATGATGACGCCCGTGGCTGAGATCAGGCTGCAGAAGGTCCTGGCCCAGGCAGGCTTGGGCAGCCGACGCCGCTGCGACGACATGATCGCCGGCGGCCGCGTCGAGGTCAACGGCGAGATCATCGACATCATGGGGGCCCGCGTCAACCCGATGACTGACGTGATCCGTGTCGACGGCAAGCGCATTCCGGCACCCAATGACCACGCGTACCTGGTTCTCAACAAGCCGCGCGGAGTCGTCACCTCGATGGCCGACGAGCGCGGTCGACCTGATCTGTCGTCGATCGTGGCCGGTCGCGAGGACCGACTCTTCCACGTCGGGAGGCTCGACACCGACACGTCGGGCCTGCTCATCCTGACCAATGACGGCGATCTCGCTCACAAGCTGGCGCACCCATCGTTCGAGATCACCAAGACGTACATCGCACTGGTCGAGGGCACAGTGACCGATGCCCTCGGCGCTCGACTCAAAGCCGGTATCGAGCTCGACGACGGGCCCGCCCAGGTTGACCGGTTCCAGGTCAAGGACACCTCCCGGGGTCGATCGCTGGTGGAGCTCGACATCCACATGGGCCGCAATCGGATAGTGCGGCGCCTCCTCGATGCCGCGGGCCACCCGGTTCTCGAGCTCACCCGCACCGCCTTCGGTCCTCTGCACCTCGGCGGCGTGGCGTCGGGGGCGATGCGCGACCTGACCCGCGACGAGCTCGGCGCGCTCTTCGATAGCGTTGAGGGATGACGTCCGCCGCGATGCCCGGCCCGGTCCTGGTGATCGGCTGCGGCCTGATCGGGACGTCCGCCGCGCTCGCACTCACCGAGGCAGGCATCAGGGTGCACCTGGAAGACATCCGATCCTCGACCCTGGAGCTCGCGGTGTCCCGTGGTGCGGGCACCGCCGACCCGATCGACTCTCCGTCCCTGGTCATCGTTGCGGTGCCTCCCGCAGAGGTTGTTGCCACGGTGCAGCGGTCTCTCCAGACCTGGCCCTCCGCGACCATCACAGATGTCGCGAGCGTCAAGGCCGGTCTCCAGGCGCGCATCGCGGAGCTGGAGGGCAGCGCCCGTTATGTCGGCAGCCACCCGATGGCCGGCAGCGAGCGCTCCGGACCGATGGCAGCGTCGTCCCGCCTGTTCGAAGGTCGGCCGTGGGCCGTGACGACCACGCCCGACACCGATCAGGCGGCCAGCGACCTGGTGGTTGCGCTCGCAGATCTCGTCGGCGGCGTGCCGCTCGTGATGGACGCAGCGGCGCACGACCGCGCCGTCGCCGTCGTGTCGCACGTCCCGCATGTCCTGTCGGTGCTCGCGGCGGCCCGGCTCGAGGGAGCCCCGGACGAGCACCTCGCGCTCGCCGGTCCCGGCCTGCGAGACGTCACTCGGATCGCTGGCAGTGACATCTCCCTGTGGCAGGACATCCTGGGTTCGAATGCCGATCAGGTCCGCATCGTGCTGCAGCACGTGCGCGAGGATCTTGACCGGGTGATCGACTCGATCGGTGCGGACGCGGACGGACTCGGCCGAGTGCTGCAGTCGGGCCAGGACGGAACACGCCTGATTCCGGGCAAGCATGGTGCGAAGGACGCCGAGCTCGCGACGGTGTTCGTGTCGGTACCCGACCATCCCGGCGAGCTGTCGCGGCTCATGGCTCACACGGGGGAGTCGCAGGTCAACATCGAGGACATTCGCATCGACCACGAGCTCGGCCGTCCCGTCGGCCAGGTCGAGATCGCCGTGCTGGTGGCCTCGGCCGATACGCTCGTCGAGGCACTGACCGCCCGCGGCTGGTCCGCGTACCGATAGAAGAGCAGCGAGGAGTGGGACACGTGAGCAAGAGCCTGGTCGTGGCGATCGACGGACCTTCTGGGTCGGGCAAGTCCAGCACGTCCCGAGGTGTCGCGGAGCGGCTGTCGCTTGACTACCTCGACACCGGTGCGATGTATCGCGCCATGACGTGGGCGCTGCTCGAGCGCGGAGTCGATCTGCTCGACTCCGCGGCGGTCGGCCGGGCTGCCGAGGACGTACGCCTGGTGTCGGGCACCGATCCGCATGCACCGACGATTCACGTCGACGCCACGGACGTCGCCGAACCCATCCGAAGCGACGAGGTCACCGGGTCGGTCAGCCTCGTGGCGGCTGTGCCGCGGGTTCGTGAGCTGCTGGTCGACCTGCAACGAACGGTGATCCGCGGGAGCAGTGGAATCGTGGTCGAGGGGCGTGACATCGGCTCCACCGTGGCCCCGGACGCGCAGGTCAAGATCTATCTGATCGCTGATCCGTCGGCGCGTGCTGCCCGGCGGGCCGCCGAGACCGGACTTGCGGATGCCGCGGCGACCGAGCTGGCGCTGGCCCGACGCGACGAGATCGACTCGACCAGGACAGCGTCACCGCTGGCCAAGCCCGACGGTGCGGTCGTCGTGGACAGCACGCACCTCACCCTCGACGAGGTCATCGGGGCGATCGCTGACATCGTCGACGAGGCACGATGACCTCTGCCGGCGGTCTGCCCGAGGGGGGGCTGCGCCTGATGCGACGTCTGGTGCGGCCGTACTTCACCCGGCGCTGGGACGTCCGCATCCGAGGTGCGGGCCACGTGCCGACGTCTGGCCCGGTGATCCTCGCCAGCAATCACATCGGGTGGCTCGACGGACCGCTCCTCTTCGCCACCTCCCCGCGGCCGACCCATGCGCTGGTGAAGGAGGAGGAGTTCCAGGGACGCACCAAGCACCTGATGAAGTTCGTCGGACAGATCAAGGTCAGCCGCACCCGCAACGACACCGGTGCGTTGCGGCGCGCGACCGAGTCGCTCGCAGCAGGACAGGCGGTCCTGATCTATCCCGAGGCCACCCGGGGGGCGGGCGACTTCACACAGTTCAAGGGTGGGGTGGCGTATCTGGCGCTCGTCTCCGGGGCCCCGGTGGTGCCGGTCGCGATCATCGGCACTCGTCAGTCCGGCGAGCCTGCCGATGCGCGTCCGGAGAAGGGCGCGCGGCTGGACGTGGTGTACGGCAAGCCCATCCAGCTGCCGATGCGGGTCTGGCCCCGAGATCGTGGGATGATGGCAGACGCGGGTGATCAGATCCATGACCACCTGCGTGCCCATGTCTCCCGGTCCACGGCCGCGCTCCGGCGCGAGCTTCCGGGCCCCCTTCCGACAGGATCATCTGATGGCTGAGGCCGTACCCGTTCTCGCAGTGATCGGGCGCCCCAACGTCGGCAAGTCCACCCTGGTCAACCGCATCATCGGTCGCCGGGAGGCTGTCGTCGAAGACGTTCCCGGCGTGACCCGCGACCGCGTGTCCTACGACGCGGTCTGGAATGGGCGCGCCTTCACGGTGGTGGACACGGGGGGCTGGGACCCGGACGCGCGCGGACTCGCCGAGCGCATCGCGGCGCAGGCGGAGATCGCCATCCAGGTGGCCGACGCCGTGCTCTTCGTCGTGGACGCCACGGTCGGCATCACCGACGTCGACGAGAAGGTCGTCCGCATCCTGCGTGCTGCGAAGAAGCCCGTCGTGCTGGCCGCCAACAAGGTCGACGATCAGCGTGCCGAGGCCGAGGCGGCCGGTTTGTGGAACCTGGGACTGGGCGAGCCGTATCCCGTATCTGCCCTTCATGGGCGGGGGAGCGGCGACATGCTCGACGCCGTGATCGATGCGCTGCCCGATCCGCCCCCGGAGGACTTCGACGCCCCACAGGGCCCGCGCAGGGTCGCGATCGTCGGCAAGCCCAACGTCGGCAAGTCCAGCCTGCTCAACCGCCTCGCTGGCGAGGAGCGGGTCGTGGTGGACGACGCCTCCGGAACGACGGTCGACCCGGTCGACGAGATCGTGACCCTGGGTGGGCGCACCTGGAACTTCATCGACACCGCCGGCATTCGACGTCGTGTGCGCGACGCGTCCGGACATGAGTACTACGCCAGCTTGCGCACGAGCTCGGCGATCGACCGCGCAGAGGTCGCCGTCGTCATCATCGACGGCAGTGTGCCGCTGACCGAGCAGGACACCCGCATCATCAGCACGGTCGCCGAGGCCGGGCGGGCGCTGATCATCGCGTTCAACAAGTGGGACCTGGTCGACGAGGAGCGCCGCTACTACCTGGACCGGGAGATCGAGCGTGAGCTCGTGCAGGTGCCCTGGGCTCCCACGATCAACATCACCGCGCGCACCGGCTGGCACGTGGACCGGCTCGTCCGCGCGCTGGACGCGGCCCTCGAGGGCTGGGAGACGCGGGTGACCACAGGGGCGCTGAACAGCTTCCTCGGACGTCTGGTTGCCGAGCACCCACACCCCGTGCGCGGTGGCAAGCAGTCCAAGATCATGTTCGGGACCCAGGCGTCGACCTCACCGCCAACATTCGTGCTGTTCACCTCTGGCAAGCTCGAGGCGTCGTACATGCGGTTCATCGAGCGTCGGCTTCGCGAGGAATTCGGGTTCATCGGATCGCCGATCCACCTGCAGCAGCGTCCGCGGAAGAAGCGCGAGCGGCGCTGATCGGCCCTGGCCAAGCCGCACGGCGAGGTCGGCACACACGCGATGTGCGCTCTGCCGGCCGATGGGTGGTTGGCCGCTGGTTCGGCGGTGACAGCGGCGGTCAGCCGTCGCGCGCCGTCGGAGGCCAGATACCGTGGTCGCGAACCTGAAGGAGACCCATGCTCGGTGTGACCATGGACGGCCCCGTCGCCGTCCTCGAACTCCAGCGCGAGGACCGGCGCAATGCGCTGAACCTCGAGCTCTGCCAGGCCATCCATGGCGCGGTGGACGATGCCGTCGCAGGGGGAGCGCGAGCGATAGTCATCACCGGCCGCGGCAGCGCATTCTGTTCTGGCGCAGACCTCGGCGGTGTCTACGGCCCGGAGTTCCTCGACGCGCTCTATGCGATGCTGCATCGGCTGGCGGAGGTCCCCGTGCCGCTGATCGCTGCGGTCAACGGACCCGCGATCGGAGCCGGCACCCAGCTCGCCATCGCGTGCGACCTGCGGGTGGCTGACGAGACTGCAAAGTTCGCCGTTCCGACTGCCCGCAATGGCATGGCGGTCGACGCCTGGACGATCCGCACACTCAGCGCTCTCGCCGGCGCCGGCCCTGCGCGTCGGCTGATGCTTGCCGCCGAGACCTTCGACCGAAACACGGCGATCGGCATGGGCCTGGCTGACCGTCAGGGCACGCTGGCCGATGCGCAGGCCTGGGCCCAGGAGATCGCTGTGTTGGCGCCTCTCGCGCTTGCGCACAACAAGCTAATTCTCAATGGGTCGAGAGCCGACGATGCGGCCATCGAGGCGAGCTTCACCGCCGTGTGGGCCAGTGCTGACGTCCGCGAGGCCGCCACCGCGCGAATCGAGAAGCGTCCGCCGGTCTTCGAGGGACGCTGAATGAGTCTGATCTTCCGGGTGCTCGACCAGCACGTCATCCACGGCCTTGCCGATGAGACGGCCATCCTGGACGAGCGTGGCGCGATGTCGTATGCCGAGCTGCTGCACGAATCGGCGTCTATCGCGGGTGCTCTGCGCAATCTCGGTCTGGCTCCTGGCGCGCTCCTGCACCTCGACCTGCCGGACTCGCGGGAGCTGACGATCGCCCTTCTGGCCAGTGCGCGGATCGGTGTTCTGCCACGCGCCGGAGCTGATTTCCAGCTCAGCGGGTCCCCGCCGGCGCTCCGCACCCCCGACACCGAGGTGCCCTGGGACCTGATGATCAGGGCCGGCCGCACGGACCCCGCGCCGGCACCTGATGAGGATGCCGAGGGTTACGAATCGCTGATGCGCCACGCCTACGCTGACATCTTCTCGATACTCGAGGCCGGTGGCGTGATCAGCTAAGCGAGCTTGCATCCGCCCGGAGGCAAGCGCCTGAGGCGGATTTCGTGCGCCCTTGACAGGTTGGGTGATGAGGAGAATTCTCCTAACCATGTTAGACGGGCCTATTCGTGATCGAGTTGCCGAACGTCGTGAGTTGACGCGTCGCGAGATCATCGACGCTGCGTGGGAGGTCGCCGGGGAGGTCGGGCTCGCATCGCTGACCCTGCGACAGATCGCTGCCAAGGTGGGAATGCAGGCGCCCTCCCTCTATTCGCACTTCGAGTCCAAGAACGCGATCTACGACGAGATGTTCGCTCGGGCATGGGGCGATTTTGAGGAGTCGGCACTCGCACGCTGGGCGAATCTCTCCGGGCAACCGCGGCTGGCAGTCAAACAAATGGTCCGACACTTCTTCGATTTCGCGGTGGCCGATCTGGCCCGCTACCAGCTGATGAACCAACGCATCCTGGTCGGTTTCGAGCCCACTGCGCGGTCGTTCGCCCCGTCGCTGCGCGTCGTCGAGCGCTCGGCCGAGATTCATCAGGCCGCTGGCGTCTCGTCCGAGGACCATCTCATCTTGCTTGCTCTGGTGAGCGGCGTCGTCAACCAGCACTTCGCCAACGATCCCGGGGGCACAACCTACTCGGATCTGCTGGACCGATCCGTGGACATGTGGGCCGACGCTGTCGGTCTTCGCTAGATAGCAGCTTCACTTTTTGGTAAAGGACTCCCAATGTTTACAGCACCTTCACCTCATGTCGGTCAGACGCAGACGAAGCCGGCGCCCCGGATGTCTCGGATAGCCCGCCCGCAGGCCATGCGCCTCGCGCGGACCGAGTACGACCGGATGGCCGCGCAGCTCGCTCACCTCGAGCCGGACGACTGGAAACGCCCCACGGCTTGCCCTGCCTGGGATGTGCGCCAGATGGCCTGTCACATGATCGGCATGGCAGCCATGGCATCGAACCCTCGGGAGGCGTCCAGGCAACAGTCGATCGCTTCGGCCGATGCCGAACGGCACGGGGTTTCGCCGCTCGACGCCCTCACCGCGCTCCAAGTGCGTGAACGTGACAACTTCAGCCCGAGACAGATAGTCGACGCTGCCCGCCGAATCGGCCACAAGGCGGCTCGCGGGAGGCACCTGACTCCCCTCTCGATCCGACGACGCACGTTCCCGGTCAATCAGATCGTGAACGGTCAGGAAGAAGCGTGGACCATCGGTTATCTCATCGACGTGGTGCTGACTCGGGACCCGTGGATGCATCGGATCGACATCGCCCGCGCCACCGGTCGCGAGCCTGAGGTCACGAGCGATCACGATGGTGCGATCGTCGGCGACGTGGTACACGAATGGGCTGAGCGCCACGGCCGTTCTTACCGGCTGGAGCTCAGCGGACCCGCGGGCGGCCATTTTTGCTCCAGCTCCCAGTACACGGGAGATTCGATGATCTGGATGGACGCCATCGAGTTCTGCTGCAAGCTGGCGGGTCGAGGGACAGGCACCGGCTTGATGGCCACCCAGGTCCCGTTCTAGACCGATCAGGTACGGAAAGGACCGACATCATGGAGATTCACCGCATCACCGGCGACGTCACGGTCATGAGCGACACAGCAGAAGTTCCAGGTGTCGGCTTCCTTCCGGTCAACACCTTCGTCCTGCACGCCGAACAGCCCGTTGTCGTGGACACCGGTCTGAGCACCCCAGACAAGGACTTCGTCGCTGAGCTGTCCCGGGTGATGGACCCCGCTGACGTGCGGTGGATCTGGCTCACGCACCCGGACCGTGATCACACCGGAGGCCTGTGGAAGCTGCTCGAGGCGGCCCCCCAGGCTCGACTGATCACCACGTTCCTCGGGGTGGGAATCATGTCGACCGAGTGGACGGTGCCGCTCGATCGTGTCTACCTGCTCAACCCCGGTCAGTCCCTCGACGTCGGTGACCGGGTTCTGACCGGCTACCGGCCACCGCTGTACGACAGCCCCGCCACGGTGGGTTTCCTGGACGGAGCCAGTGGCTCCTTCTTCTCCTCGGACTGCTTCGGCGCGCCCATGCCCTCAGCCGAGATCGCGACCGGTCCAGACGCCCGCGCCGTCGATGATGAGGGCCGGCGCTCGGCTCAGCTGCTGTGGGCGGCCATCGACAGTCCGTGGGTGCACGGGGTGGATCGTGCCGCATTCGATCCCACCGTCCAGCAGATACGCAATCTCGACCCCTCAGCGATCCTCAGCACGCATCTTCCTCCCGCCGTGGGGATGAACCGACAGCTGATCGACGCCCTCGCCGAAGCGCCCGACGGCCCCGCCTTCGTGGGGCCCGACCAGGTCGCGCTCGAGCAGCTGCTCGCCAGCTTCGAGCCGGGGCCGGTCTGAACACGGTCCGGCTGCAACACAGCCTCAGGTCGGATCCTGCGGGATCCCGGTTGCTCGTGCCGCGTAGGCCCAGATCTTCCGTCGAACAGACGGGTCGTCGGACTGCCACGACAGGTAATAGGTCGCGCGCACTCGGCGGTCGCACCAGAACTCGCCCGTGCTCTGCACAGGCTCGTCGGCGGCGGTCAACCACACGATCGTGTCGGCGCCCTGAGCCGGGGTGCGCAGGATCGGACCGACGATCTTTGCGAACCGCGGCAACGAGTCGGTGATTCCAGGGGTGTCGGCCCAGCCGGGATGCATGCTGTGCACGGAGATGCCCAGTCCGCGCAGTCGGTCGGCGAGCTCCTCCGCGAGCGTGACCTGGATGCGCTTGGTCCTCGCGTAGGCCCGCACCGGGTCATAGTTCGCCCGCTCGTACTCGATGTCGTCGCCGATCGAGTCGTTGAGCGGCGCGGAGTACATGCCCCCGGAGGACACGATGACGACACGAGGTGAAGCCGCGGCTGCGAGGGACTTCCGCAGCTCCTCGGTCAGCAGGAGCGGACCGAGGACGTGCGTTGCAAGGCTCATCTCATGGCCTTGTGCGCTCTCGGTGCGTTCGGGTGGCATGAGTCCAGCGTTGTGCACGATCGCGTGCAGAGCGCCCACCCGTTCGCGCAGGTCGGCAGCGTAGGCGCGGACTGCGTCCAGGTCGCTGATGTCGCACATCTCGCTGAGCAGATCGGCCTCGGGGACCTTCGTGCGGATCAGGTCTGCCGACTCGTCGAGCCGCGTCAGCGATCGGCCGACGAGGTGAACCGTGGCGCCGAGCCGGGCCAGTCCGGCCGCTGTCGCCTGCCCGAGACCGCTGCTGGCTCCCGTCACGATGACATGCCGGCCGACGAGTGAGTCGGGAGCGGGGTCATCGGGCCACCAGCAGCGGCGAGCACTGGCACCGATCCGGGAGTACCCCAGCACGAGGGACTTGTCCATCAGCACGTCGAGGGCTGCGGTGAGAGGGGCGACGGGGGAGGCAGGCATGCCTCCCACGGTATGTCCCGGGGTCGGTAGTCGCCCGCCCGCAACGGACAGGCTCGCACCGTCGCGATGTCGCTGCGACCGTCCGGCGCCGCCCAGCGACCTGCTGGCAGGCCCGCGGAGCGCTGCTGCGAGGGCGTGACCCGTGGCGCCTGGCCACCCCGCCCGGGGGCCTGCGCCGACCCGGGCGGCAGACTGGGCAGCATGATCACCGCTGAAGGACTGACGAAGAGGTACGGCAGCTTCACGGCCGTCGACCACGTCTCATTCGAGTGCCGGCCGGGGGCGGTCACCGGCTTCCTCGGGCCCAATGGCGCTGGCAAGTCGACCACGATGCGCATCATCGCGGGACTGACACCAGCGACGTCCGGCGACGCCCGCGTGGGGGGCGCTCACTACCGAGACATCCCGAATCCGGGCACCCAGGTCGGTGTCCTGCTCGATGCTTCAGCTCAGCACGCGGGGCGGACGGGTCGCGAGATCCTCACCCTCAGCGCACTCACGATGGGACTGTCGAGGTCACGGGTCGATGAGATGCTCGAGCTCGTCAGCCTGACCCCCGATGAATCCAAGCGGCGGGTCAAGAACTATTCGCTCGGCATGCGCCAACGTCTCGGCATCGCCAACGCGCTTCTCGGCGATCCCAGGATCCTGATCCTCGACGAGCCCGCCAACGGGCTTGACCCGGCCGGAATCCATTGGATGCGCAGCCTGCTGCGGACGTACGCGGACCGTGGCGGAACGGTCCTGCTGTCCTCACACCTGCTCCACGAGATCGAGGTCATCGCCGACGAGATCATCGTGATCGGCAACGGCAAGATCGTGGCCCAGGGGACCAAGGCCGAGCTCCTCCAGACCGCCGGGACCTTCGTGAAGGCCGCCGACCCCTCGGCGTTGGCCAACGCCCTGACTGCGGCCGGCATCACTGCCGGTCCGTCCGGCGACGGGCGACTGCGCACGCAGACCGATCCGGCCACGGTCGGCAGGGTCGCGGCCGCTGCCGGAGTCGCACTGGTCGAGCTGCGACCCGCTGAAGGCGCGGGCCTGGAGGAGATGTTCCTCGAGCTCACCTCCCAGACCCAGCGAGAAGCCGTCAAGGCCGAAGGAGCCATCGCATGAGCACCGCAACCGTCACGGTCGACACCGCCGTTCCGCCCGTGCCGCTGAGTCGGGTGATCAGGGTCGAGTTCCGCAAGATGTTCGACACCAGGTCTGGATTCTGGCTCCTGCTCGGTATCGGCATCGTCGCGCTGCTTGCCACGATCGGCGTGATCGTGTTCGCGCCGGATGCCAATCTGACCTACGGCGCGTTCGGGACCGCGATCGGCGTGCCCTTCGCGTTGCTCCTGCCGATCGTCGCGATTCTCTCCGTCACCGGAGAGTGGAGCCAGCGCACGGGTCTCATCACGTTCACCTTGCTGCCGAACCGCGGTCAGGTGATTCTGGCCAAGGCGCTGACCGCGGTCCTCGTGGGCATCGGATCGATGATCTTCTCCTTCGCGGTCGGTGCCGTCGGCAACGTCGTCGGCGCGGCGATCAACGGTGTCGACGCGAGATGGGACGTCTCGATCTCCGACATGCTTTACATCATCCTGGCGAACGTCCTGGGTCTGCTGATCGGCTTCATGCTCGGTGTCCTGATCAGAAACTCCGCCGGAGCAATCGTGGGATACGTCGTCTACTCCTTCGTGATTCCGCTGATCTTCGGTGCCCTCGCGGCGTTCCAGGGTTGGTTCGAAAGACTTCAGCCCTGGATCGACTTCAACAACGCTCAGGCTCCGTTGTTCGAGGGGGGAGTGTCCGGTGAACAATGGGCGCAGATCGGCACGTCCGGTCTGATCTGGTTCGTCATCCCGATGTCAATCGGTGTCTGGGTCGTGCTCAGGTCTGAGGTCAAGTAGCGCACCAGGCGCGCAAGCGGGCAGGCCAGGACTAGGTAGGCGAGACCAGATCGGGGAGAATGACCTCATGCGCAAGCGTGTCGCCATTCTCGGATCCACCGGATCCATCGGGACCCAGGCCCTCGAGGTCATCGCCGCCAACCCCGATCGCTTCGAGGTCGTGGCTCTGGCGGCCGGCGGCAGCAACCCCCAGCTACTCGCCCAGCAGGCGATCACCTTCGACGTGCCCGTGGTCGCGGTGGCCCGGGCAAGCGCCGCCGAGGACGTGCAGCTCGCGCTGTACGCCGAGGCGCAGCGGCACGACTACGCCCGCGGCGACCACCGGGTGCCACGTCTGCTGGCCGGCCCGGACGCCGCTGTCGAGGTCGCACGGATCGAGTGCGATGTCGTGCTCAACGCGATGACCGGCTCGGTCGGGCTGCTGCCGACGTTGGCAGCGCTCGAATCCGGGACCACTCTGGCGCTGGCGAACAAGGAGTCGCTGATCGTCGGCGGCGAGCTGGTGACCGGTGCCGCCAAGCCCGGTCAGCTGGTGCCGGTCGACTCGGAGCACTCGGCCCTCGCGCAGGCCATGCGCGGCGAGCGACGTGACGACGTGCGCAAGCTGATCGTGACTGCCAGCGGTGGGCCGTTTCGGGGACGCACGCGCGCCGAGCTTGCCGAGGTGACGCCTGAGCAGGCTTCGGCGCACCCGACGTGGGACATGGGTCCGGTCATCACGATCAACTCCGCGACTCTGGTCAACAAGGGCCTGGAGGTCATCGAGGCCCACCTGCTGTTCGACATAGACTTCGACCGCATCGAGGTCGTCGTGCATCCACCGTCGATCGTCCACTCGATGATCGAGTTCATAGACGGCGCCACGATGGTGCAGGCCTCCCCGCCGGACATGAAGCTGCCGATTGCGCTGGGCCTCGCCTGGCCAGACCGGGTGCCGCAGGCCGCGGCCGGCTGCGACTGGACCCGGCCCGCGACGTGGGAGTTCTTCCCGCTCGACGAGGTGGCCTTCCCGGCGGTCGGGCTCGCGCGCAGGGCCGGGGCCTTCGGCCGGACGGGGCCAGCCGTGTTCAACGCAGCCAACGAGGTCTGCGTCGAGGCCTTCGTGGCCGGCCATTTGGACTTCCTCGGCATTGTAGACACGGTGGGCCTGATCCTCGACGAACATCTCGGCGACCCGGACGTGGCCCGCGAGGACATGACCCTCGCCGGCGTGCTCGGCGCCGATGCATGGGCCCGGACCCGGGCCGCGGAGCTGGTGGAGAAGCGATGAACGCACTGATCTACACCCTGGGTGTCGTGGCGTTCATCATCGGCGTGGCGGTCTCGATCGGGCTGCACGAGTTCGGTCACATGTACCCGGCCAAGAAGTTCGGCATCAAGGTCACCCAGTTCTTCGTGGGATTCGGCAGGACGGTGTGGTCGACCAAACGCGGCGAGACCGAGTACGGCTTCAAGTCGATCCCGCTCGGCGGCTACGTCAAGCTCGTCGGCATGCTGCCGCCAGCCAAGGACGCCGATCCGCACGAGGTGCGCAAGACCAACACTGGATTGTTCACCCAGCTGATCTCGGACGCCCGCACGGCGGAGTACGAGCACGTCGACGACAAGGACCTCGACCGGTTGTTCTACCGCAAGCCGTGGTGGCAGAAGCTCATCGTCATGGCGGGCGGACCGATGGTCAACATCGTGATCGCGATCTTCCTGTTCATGATCGTGTTCATGGGCTTCGGGGCGCTGACGCCGTCGACGACCGTCGAGTCGGTCTCGGACTGCGCGATCAGCGATTCCGAGGCGGGTCGCACGTGCACTCCCGACGATCCGATCACACCGGCACGCAAGGCCGGGCTGGCTCCCGGTGACCGGCTGACGTCCTTCAACGGCACCAAGGTCGCCTCGTGGGACGAGCTCACGACGTTGATCCGGGCCAACGGGTCGCGCGAGGCGGCGATCGGTTTCGAGCGCGACGGCCAAGCCCGCGAAGTCAGCGTCGCGACCTCGGTGCTGGCGCGCGCCGACATCAGTGATCCGACCCGGACTGTCGACGTGGGCTTCCTCGGGGTGAGCCCGACACAGTCCTACGTCCGTCAGGGCCCGGTCTATGTCGCATCCGTCATGGGCGACTACGTCCGAGGCACCGCCGAGGCGATCGTGCACCTGCCAGTGCGGATGATCGACGTCACGAAGGCCGCGTTCGGTGGACAGCGTGATGCCAACGGCCCGATCAGCGTGGTCGGTGCAAGCCGGGTCGCGGGTGAGATCGTCACGGTTGATGACCCGACCTGGGCCGAGCGAATCCAGCGCGTCCTGGTCCTGCTGGCCGGGCTCAACCTGTTCCTGGCCCTGTTCAACTTCATCCCGCTGCTCCCGCTCGACGGCGGGCACATCGCTGGGGCCCTGTACGAGGCGGTCCGCCGTGGTTTTGCCAAGCTCCGCGGGCAGCCGGATCCGGGCTACGTCGACGTCGCGCGGATGTTGCCAGTCGCGTACGCCGTGGGTGGCGTCCTTATGCTGATGAGTGTGATCCTGATCTACGCCGACATCGTCAACCCTGTGAGCATCTCATGACCGACCTCGGACTTCCTGCCATGCCGCCGCCCGTGCTCTCGCCGCGGCGCAAGACGCGCAAGATCAAGGTCGGTACGGTCGACGTCGGGGGAGACGCCCCGATCTCGGTGCAGTCGATGACGACCACGCTGACGTCCGACGTGAACACGACGCTGCAGCAGATCGCCGAGCTCACGGCGGCCGGCTGCGACATCGTGCGGGTTGCCTGCCCCAGCCAGGACGACGCCGACGCGCTCAAGGAGATCGCCGAGCACTCGCAGCTGCCGGTCATCGCCGACATCCACTTCCAGCCCAAGTACGTGTTTGCCGCGATCGACGCCGGCTGCGCGGCGGTGCGGGTCAACCCCGGCAACATCCGCAAGTTCGACGACCAGGTGAAGGCGATCGCCAAAGCGGCGAAGGACGCCGGAACCTCGATCCGCATCGGGGTCAACGCCGGATCGCTGGACAAGCGCATCTACGACAAGTACGGCAAGGCGACGGCCGAGGCCCTTGTGGAGTCCGCCGTCTGGGAGGCCTCGCTGTTCGAGGAGCACGACTTCCATGACTTCAAGATCTCCGTCAAGCACAACGACCCGGTGGTGATGGTCCAGGCCTACGAGATGCTTTCGCAGCGGGGCGACTGGCCCTTGCACCTCGGCGTCACCGAAGCCGGACCCGCGTTTCAAGGAACAATCAAGAGCGCCACGGCGTTCGGTGCGCTGCTCAGCCAGGGGATTGGCGACACGATCCGGGTCTCGCTGTCCGCGCCCCCAGTCGAGGAGGTCAAGGTCGGCTTGCAGATCCTGCAGTCGCTCAACCTGCGCGAGCGCAAGCTCGAGATCGTTTCGTGCCCCTCCTGCGGACGCGCTCAGGTCGACGTCTACACGCTGGCCGAGCAGGTCACGGCCGGGTTGGAAGGCATGGAGGTGCCGCTGCGCGTCGCGGTCATGGGCTGCGTGGTCAACGGACCGGGCGAAGCTCGGGAGGCTGATCTCGGCGTGGCCTCAGGCAACGGCAAGGGTCAGATCTTCGTCAAGGGCGAGGTCATCAAGACCGTGCCGGAGTCCAAGATCGTCGAGACTTTGATCGAGGAGGCCTTGCGCATCGCCGAAGGCATGGAACCGGTCGAGGGTGGGTCACCCGCTGTGTCGGTCAGCTGACAGCATCTCAGCACCCGAGCTGTCCGGGAAGTAGGCTGAACGGACCACCCCGGGAGGCACAGTGCTCAAGACGACGACGCACGTCCGTCCGCTGACGCCGGCTGATCTCGCCGAGCTGTACCTGCTGCTGGACCGGGACCGTCTGGCCAACCTGTTCGTCCGCAACCGGGTCGACGCCACCCGGTTGCAGACCCGATGGCTTGGGGGACAGATCTGGGGCTACTTCGAGGACGGCATCCTCGTGTCGGCTTGCCATGCCGGTGCGAACGTGGTGCCGGTGCAGGCCACACCCGCCGCGATCGACGCATTCGCGGACCGGGCCATCAGCGACAACATCAGGCCCTCGTCGATCGTGGGACCGCGCGACGCCGTGCTGCCACTGTGGAAGCGGCTCGAGCCCTGCTGGGGCCCGGCCCGCTCACCGCGACTCAACCAACCGTTCATGTCGATCGAGCACGACAGCCCGCTGCGAGCGGATCCTCGGGTGCGCCGAGTGCTGCTGGACGAGTTCGACACGGTCTATCCGTCCTGCGTCGCGATGTTCACCGAGGAGGTGGGTGTCAATCCCGAGGTGGGCAGCCGCAGTGGCTACCGAGCCCGGGTTGCCCAGCTGATCTCCCAGGGCTGGTCCTTTGCGATCATCGAGGACGGCGAGGTGCTGTTCAAGGCCGAGGTGGGCGCCGCGACTCCCTATGCCTGCCAGCTGCAAGGCGTCTATGTGCGGCCCGACCTGCGTGGCCGCGGGCTCGCCGCACCTGCGCTCGCCGCCGTCGTCAGACACGTCCGAGCCACGGTCTCACCGATCGTGACGCTGTATGTCAATGATCACAACCTCGCGGCACGTCGTGCGTATGAGCGGGTCGGGTTCACGCACATCACCACGTTCGCCTCGATCCTGCTCTGATCCTCAGGTGGCGGCACCTAGGATGGCCGCGTGCTTCGCCGATTCCTGCCGATGTCCGTGGCGGTGATCATCATCTGCACCGCAGCGCCCGCAGCAGCCCTGATCCCGCCCGACACCCGCTGTCGTAGTGGCGAGGTCGCGCTGACCTTCGATGACGGTCCGAGTGCGGCGCAGACTCCGAAGCTGCTGAAGATCCTGCGCGAGCACAGGGCCCAGGCAACATTCTTCGTCCAGGGTCGGTACGCCACGCGCCATCCCGCGATCCTGCGTCAGATGATTCGTGATGGGCACGCTGTCGAGAACCACTCATGGGACCACCCTCAGCTGACCCGGCGATCGGATCGGAGCGTCAGACGGCAGCTCACCCTGACGCAGACCGCGATCCAGAAGGCGATCGGGCGCAGACCCGAGCTGTTTCGTCCTCCATATGGCGACACCGAGAAGCGGGTTCGCACGATCGCCCGGCGCCATCACCTGCGGCAGCAGCTGTGGACGATCGACACCCGCGACTGGTCGGGGCTCACCAGATCCAGAATTCGTGCAGCGGCGCTGCGGGGACTGCGGCCGCACCAGTCCAACGTGATCCTGATGCACGACAACGTCGACAACTCGGCGACGACGCTCAAGGCCGTGCCGTCGATCGTCAGCGGCCTTCGGGCAAAGGGCTACTGCCTGGTACCGCTCGAGGCGATGATGCCGCTCGGTGTGGTGAGCGCCCGCGACAGCACGGTCGAGGAGGGCGAGGTGGAGTCCAGGCTCGTCCGGGTCAGCTTCCGGATGGACGGTCCCGCTCAGCGCAGCGGATCGTTCCGGGTGCGCTCGTTCTCTGGATCGGCCCGGGAGGGTCCGGACTTCGCTGCGGTCGACCGCCGAGTCGCGATCCAGCGCGGTCAGAGGACCGCCCTGATCCACCTGCTCGTCCACTCCGATCCGATGCCGAACGAGGCCAAGACGATGACGCTGCGCCTGGACCGCTCTCGCGGCCTACGAATCGGTACTCGCAACATCTCCGTGACGATCGCCGACAACCCGAAGTGGGAGGCGGCAGCGGACGCACTCATCGGGCCGGTCGTCAGACCGACGGCTACGCTCGCCCCATGACTCGCGAGATCACGATTCTGGCCGGCATCTTCACGGTGTCGGGGGTGCTCCACTTCGTGACTCCGCGGACCTACGAGGCGATCGTGCCCAAGCAGTTGCCGCACAAGCGCGAGCTCGTGCTGGCATCCGGGGCCGCCGAGCTGGCATGTGCGGGGCTGATGCTGCACCCGAGGACCCGTCGGGTCGGGGGTCTGGGCTCGGCGGTCCTGCTGGCCGCGGTGTTCCCGGCCAACGTGCAGATGACGATCGACAGTGCGCGCGATCGGCGCAAGCCTTGGTGGTTCACCCTCGGGACGATCCTCCGGCTCCCGCTGCAGGCGCCGATGATGCGCACCGCGTTGCGAGCAGGTCGAAGCCAGCCCGCGCTCCGCCCGCGGGCGCCGAGACCGCACCGATAGGCTCGTCCCATGCGTATGTCCCGGCTCTTCCTGCGTACTCTCCGCGACGATCCGGCAGACGCGGAGGTGCCGAGCCACAAGCTGCTGGTCCGGGCCGGCTACGTCCGGCGGGTCGCCCCCGGCATCTACTCGTGGCTGCCGCTCGGGCTGCGGGTCCTGGCCAAGGTAGAGAAGGTCATTCGCGAAGAGATGGAGTCGATCGGTTCCCAGGAGGTCCGATTCCCGGCGCTGCTCCCGCGCGAACCGTACGAGGCCTCGGGCCGGTGGACCGAGTACGGCCCCAACGTGTTCCGAGTCAAGGACCGCAAAGGCAACGACATGATGCTCGGGCCGACGCACGAGGAGTTCTTCACGCTGCTGGTGAAGGACCTCTACTCGTCCTACAAGGACCTCCCGCTGAGCCTTTACCAGATCCAGACGAAGTACCGCGACGAGGCGAGGCCCCGTGCCGGCATCCTGCGCGGACGTGAGTTCATCATGAAGGACTCCTACTCGTTCGACATCGACGATGCGGGCCTCGAGGCCTCGTACCAGGCTCACCGAGAGGCGTACGTCCGCATCTTCGACCGGCTCGGATTCGAGTACGTCATCGTGCGGGCGCAGTCCGGTGCGATGGGCGGATCGGCGAGCGAGGAGTTCCTCGCGGTGTCCGAGACCGGGGAGGACACGTTCGTCCGGTCTGCGGGCGGCTACGCCGCGAATGTCGAGGCGGTCACGACTGTCGTGCCTGACTCGATTCCGTATGAGTCCACTGCGGCGGCCCACGCCGAGCAGACGCCGGACACTCCGACGATCGACACGCTGGTGGCTCACCTCGACGAGGCACACCCCCGCGGCGATCGCCCGTGGCACGCCGCGGACACGCTCAAGAACGTCCTGGTCATGCTGCGGCACCCCGACGGCACCCGGGAGCCGCTGGCCATCGGGCTGCCCGGCGACCGCGAGGTGGATGCCAAGCGGCTGGAGGCCGTCGTCTCCCCGGCCGAGGTCGAGGCATTCCAGGACAAGGATTTTGCCACCCACCCGGGCCTGGTCAAGGGCTACATCGGGCCCGCCGCGCTCGGTGCCGAGAGCGAGACGGGCATTCGCTACCTGACGGACCCCCGCGTCGTCGATGGCAGCCGTTGGGTCACCGGCGCCAACGTCCAGGGTTCGCACGTGCTGGACCTCGTCGCCGGCCGAGACTTCACCGCCGACGGCACGATCGAGGCAGCGGAGATCCGTGCAGGGGATCCGGCTCCGGACGGCTCGGGCCCACTCGAGCTCGCGCGAGGGATCGAGATGGGACACATCTTCCAGCTCGGTCGCCTGTACGCCGAGGCGCTCGACCTGACGGTGCTGGACCAGAACGGCAAGCTCGTCACGGTCACGATGGGCTCGTACGGCGTCGGGGTGTCTCGCGCGGTTGCCGCAGTCGCGGAGTACGCGCACGACGACCTCGGTCTTGTGTGGCCCAAGGAGCTGTCGCCCTTCGATGTCCACTTGATCGTGGCGGGCAAGGACGAGACGATCGTCGCCGGTGCAGAACAGATCTACGACGAGCTGATCGGTGCGGGACTCGAGGTGCTGTACGACGACCGGCTCGGCAAGGTGTCGCCGGGTGTCAAGTTCAAGGACGCCGAGCTGATCGGAGTGCCAACGATCGTGGTGGTGGGCAAGGGCCTCGTCGACGGGCTGGTCGAGGTCAAGGATCGCGCCACTGGTGAACGCCATGACGTCCCGCTGGCCGATCTGCTCACCAGGGTCCGCGACTGATGCAGCGGCGCTAGGGCAGCCCGGGGAACGCGGTGGGCTGTGCACCCCACTTGATCTGGGCCAGTGCAGCACGGCGGAGATTGTCGACGGCGTAGGTTCGCGCGTCCCCGTCGGTGACGCCTGCCAACGTCAGGCAGGCCGCGGCGATGTTGCGCTCGACACGTTGAGCCTCGGCTCGCGCCTGCTTGGTGCTGCGCAAGGGCCCTTCGTCGTAGCCCAGTGAGGTCGGTGCCGGGTCGACGCCCGAGGCGTGCAGGCGGGCGAGCAGCTGGTCGCGCCGGTTGCGGTGTGCAAGATACGAGCTGCGGGCCTTGGAGGCGAGGCCGTCGAAACGTGCACCGATCACCGGGTACAGCCACACTGCCTCGTGCTCGATCCTGAGCCACGACTGCATGGCTTCATCCGGAGTCATCCGAGCTCACCGACTGCCTGCGCGCATTGAGCCAGACCGGCCGACATCGATGCCAGGACCCGCGCCAGGTCGGGGGAGACGGCCCGGTTGGCATCGGCCGCACGTGCGGAAGAGGCTGCGGCATACGAAGCAGCCAACGAGCTGTAGGCCGTGGTCCGGTCCCGTGGGGGTGTCGGGACATCAGGGATTCGGCGGGAGACTCCGACCGCCTTCGCATGCGCGGTGCTGATCGCCACGAACGGGTCGAGGGCGGGTCCGGGGTGCGTCGCGGCGGTGGCCTCGACAGCAGCGAGCAGGGCATTCTGGTCGGCGGCCGCCGCGGCAAGGAGGCGGTCGTCCCTCGGATCTGGCTCCGGCTTCGGCTCGATGCCCACGGCGCGAGCCAGGTCGTCCAGCTGGTGGGCATGTGCCGCCACACCCAGGCCGGCAGCAGCTGCTGCGGTTGCAGCCCCGCTGCCGAGGAGCGCACGTCGGCTGATCACCACGGCAGGCTAACGGACGTATGGCGTTCACCGCAGCGCCGATGGTTCGGTAGGCTGTCCTGGACACTGATGCCGGTGTCGACAACAGAACACGGAGGACGAGCCATGGACCAACAGTTGGCAACCCTCGTGGATCAGACTGTGTCGGCGCTCGAGCTGGATCTCGAGGCGATTGACCTCACCCCGGCGGGCAACAAGCGTGTCCTGCGCATTGCGGTCGACCGTGACGGCGGTGTCGGCATCGACCACATCATCGACGCGACACGGGCGCTCTCGGAGGCCCTGGACGCCTCGGATGTCATGGGGTCGCAGCCGTACACGCTCGAGGTCACCTCGCGTGGCGTCGATCGGCCGCTGACCGAACCGCGCCATTGGCGCCGCAACTCCGGGCGGCTGGTGCGTCTGCGTCTGGCGGACGACTCGTCGATCGACGGCCGGATCGGCGACAGCGACGAGACCGGGGTCGAGATCCAGGGCCGCTCCACCAGTCAGCGCCTCACCTACGACCAGATCGCCACCGCGCTCGTACAAACCGAGCTCAACAGGAAGGACGCCTGACATGGACATCGACATGGCCGCCCTGCGCGCCCTCGAGCACGAGAAGGGCATCTCGGTCGAGGTGGTCGTCGACGCCATCGAGACCGCGCTGCTCTCCGCCTACCACAAGTCCGGAGCCTCCCACTCGCACGCGCGGGTCGAGCTCGACCGCAAGAGCGGTCATGTGACCGTGTGGGCCAAGGAACGGCTCGAGGCTCCGGCAGCGGAGACCGACGACCCGATTGACGAGGGCTCAGTCGAGCCAGCGCCGCGGCCGGCACCCCAGTTCACGCCCGAGTTCGACGACACGCCGGACGACTTCGGCAGATTTGCCGCGACGATCGCCCGCCAGCTCATCATGCAACGTATTCGCGATGCCGAGGACGAGTCGAAGTACGGCGAGTTCGCTGGCAAGGTCGGTGACGTCGTCTCGGGCGTCATCCAGCAGGGGCGCAACCCCGGTGACGTGATGCTCGACCTGGGTCGCATCGAGGCGGTCCTGATTGCCTCCGAGCGGGTGCCCGAGGAGAAGTACGCCCACGGCGAGCGACTCAAGGCGTACGTCTACGAGGTCGAGAAGGGCATGCGCGGCCCCCGCGTCAAGGTCTCGCGAACCCATCCCAATCTGGTCAAGCTGCTGTTCGCCCTCGAGGCGCCGGAGATCGCCGACGGCTCGGTCGAGATCATCGCAATTGCCCGTGAGGCCGGCCACCGCAGCAAGATCGCGGTCAGGGCCAACGTGGCGGGCGTCAATGCGAAGGGTTCCTGCATCGGTCCGATGGGCCAGCGCGTCCGCAATGTCATGCACGAGCTGCACGGCGAGAAGATCGACATCGTCGACTTCAGCGATGACCCGGCCGAGTTCATCGCACACGCGCTGTCGCCGTCCCAGGTCAAGAGCGTCACGCTGGTGGATCCCGCAACCCGATCGGCACGCGTCGTCGTGCCGGACTTCCAGCTGTCGCTGGCGATCGGCAAGGAGGGTCAGAATGCCCGACTCGCAGCCAAGCTCACGGGATGGCGCATCGACATCCGATCGGATACCGAGGCTCCCCACGGTGACGGCGGCTGAACCGATGGCACGACTGCTTCGCGAAACGGGTAGACTGGTCGAGGTCGTCCGGACGTGCATCGGTTGCAGGCAGCGTGCGGACAGGACCACTCTGGTGCGTATCGTGGCTGTACAGGGGCCTACGGCAGTCGTCGTGACACCTGATCGAAACGGAACGCTGCCGGGGCGAGGGGCGCACCTGCACCCCACGAACCGGTGCCTGGAACTGGCCGTCCGTCGCAAGGCGTTCGGCCGGGCCCTTCGAATCGAGGGGCCGCTTGACCTCGACGCCCTGGCGGCGCTGATCAAGAGCCCGGGTCCATCAGCTTGACCACAAGGAACGCACAGCGCGTTCCCCGACACGAAAACGGAGCACTCGCTCATGGAAACCCGATGAGTACTTCGCAATGAGCACGTCCGTCAACTAGTGGTCTGATCCTCCTTCGGGGTCGGACCCCCCAGAAGGAGAAAAGTGGCTGTAAGAGTCCACGAGCTCGCCCGCGAGTTCGGCGTCGAGAGCAAGGTCGTCCTGTCCACCCTGAAAGACATGGGTGAGTACGTGAAGTCGGCCTCCTCGACCGTAGAAGCCCCCGTCGTCCGTCGCCTCAACGAGGTACACGGTGAAGCCCTGCGTGCGCAGGGCGCCAAGAAGGCCGCCAAGGCTGCGCCCAAGAAGGCCGCGCCCGCCAAGCCTGCTGATCCCGCCCCGGCTGCCGAAGCCGCTCCTGCGGCCGAAGCCGCTCCTGCGGCTCCGGCGCGTCCGACTGGCCCCATGCCGGGACCGCGCGCTCCCCAGGCCGATCCGGAACCGTCGCCTGTCGCGGAGGAGCCGGCCCCCACGCCTGAGGCTGCACCCGAGGTCGAAGCGCCAGTCGCAGCGGCGTCGGAGACTCCGGCTGGGCCCACGGCCACTCCCGGACCGCGTCCGGGCCCCAAGGCCCCCGGTGCTCGACCGGGCAACAACCCGTTCTCATCGACACAGGGCATGCAGCGGGCTCCCCGACCGCCGGCAGCTCGCGCCGACGGTGCTCCTCCTGCTGCTGGTGGCGGCATGCCGCGTCCGAACCCGGCGATGATGCCTCGGCAGTCCGGCCTTTCCGGTCCCTCGACCGGCCGCGGTGCGCCCGGTCGCGGCGGACCCGGTGGTGCGCCCGGACGTGGCGGACCCGGTGGTGCGCCCGGACGTGGCGGACCCGGTGG
>NZ_JBAVDI010000063.1:0-21258 GCF_049587115.1 Aeromicrobium sp. | reverse complement strand
CCTTCGACGAGGAGGCCCGTCGCGGTCTCGAGCGCGGGATGAACCAGCTCGCAGACGCCGTCAAGGTCACCCTCGGCCCGAAGGGCCGCAACGTCGTCCTGGAGAAGAAGTGGGGCGCCCCCACGATCACCAACGACGGCGTCTCCATCGCCAAGGAGATCGAGCTCGAGGACCCCTACGAGAAGATCGGCGCCGAGCTCGTCAAGGAGGTCGCCAAGAAGACCGACGACGTCGCCGGAGACGGCACCACGACCGCCACGGTGCTCGCCCAGGCCCTCGTCCGCGAAGGTCTGCGCAACGTCGCGGCCGGCGCCAACCCGATGGGCTTGAAGAAGGGCATCGAGGCCGCCGTCGAGGCCATCAGCGCGCAGCTGCTCGGCATGGCCAAGGACGTCGAGACCAAGGAGCAGATCGCTTCGACCGCCTCGATCTCTGCCGCTGACACCACGGTCGGCGAGATCATCGCCGAGGCCATGGACAAGGTCGGCAAGGAAGGCGTCATCACGGTCGAGGAGTCCAACACCTTCGGCCTCGATCTCGAGCTCACCGAGGGCATGCGCTTCGACAAGGGTCACCTGTCGGGCTACTTCGTGACCGACGCCGAGCGCCAGGAGACGGTGCTGGAGGATCCCTACATCCTCATCGTCAACTCCAAGATCAGCTCGGTCAAGGACATGGTCCCCGTCCTCGAGAAGGTCATGGCCGCCGGCAAGCCGCTGGTCATCATCGCGGAGGACGTCGACGGCGAGGCCCTGGCCACGCTGGTCGTCAACAAGATGCGCGGCACCTTCAAGTCCGTTGCGATCAAGGCTCCTGGCTTCGGCGACCGCCGCAAGGCCATGCTGGCCGACATCGCGATCCTCACCGGTGGCGAGGTCATCAGCGAGGAAGTCGGTCTCAGCCTCGAGACCGCCGACCTGACGCTGCTCGGAACGGCTCGCAAGGTCGTCACGACCAAGGACGAGACCACGATCGTCGAAGGCGGTGGTTCGGACGAGCAGATCCAGGGCCGCGTCAACCAGATCAAGGCCGAGATCGAGAACAGCGACTCCGACTACGACCGTGAGAAGCTCCAGGAGCGTCTGGCCAAGCTCGCCGGTGGCGTCGCCGTCATCAAGGTCGGAGCAGCGACCGAGGTCGAGCTCAAGGAGCGCAAGCACCGCATCGAGGATGCCGTTCGTAACGCGAAGGCAGCCGTCGAAGAGGGCATCGTCGCCGGTGGCGGCGTGGCTCTCGTGCAGGCCGCAGCTGCGGCCTTCGAGAAGCTCGAGCTCATCGGCGACGAGGCGACGGGCGCGAACATCGTGCGTGTCGCTGCGTCGGCCCCGCTCAAGCAGATCGCGATCAATGCCGGTCTCGAAGGTGGAGTTGTCGCCGAGAAGGTCGCCAACCTCCCGGAGGGCCACGGACTCAACGCGGCCACCGGCGAGTACGTCGACCTGATCGCCGCGGGCATCATCGATCCGGCCAAGGTCACGCGCTCGGCGCTGCAGAACGCAGCCTCGATCGCGGCACTGTTCCTCACCACCGAGGCCGTCGTCGCCGACAAGCCTGAGCCTGCTCAGGCCGGCGGAGGCGCCCCGGACATGGGTGACATGGGCGGCATGGGCTTCTAGTCACTCCGCGTTGACGAGGCAACTCCTCAGCAGACCCAGCGAAGGCCCCCACCGCGCAAGCGGACGGGGGCCTTCGTCATTGGCTGGGAACGGCGCGCGGGGACGCGACGTCAAGGAGCGCCGATGTGGGTGCGTACGTCCAGGAGCTCCGGGAAGAAGGTCAGCTCGAGGGCCTTGCGCAGGAAGCTGGAACCGGACGAGCCGCCGGTGCCGCGCTTGAAGCCGATGATCCGCTCGACGGTCTTGAGGTGTCGGAACCGCCACAGCTGGAAGCTGCCCTCCACGTCGACGAGTTCCTCCGACATCTCGTAGGCGTCCCAGTAGGTGTCGGGATCGGCGTAGATGCGACGCAGCACCTCGGTGACTCCGGGATCGGCGACGTAGGGCTGCGTCACGTCGCGCTCCAGCACCGATGCCGGAACGTCGTGACCGCGGCGCGCCAGGTGGCGAAGGAACTCGTCGTACAGGCTGGGTGCCTCCAGGTCGGCCTGGAGGGCGGACCGCAGACCCTCGTCGTGAGCAAAGACCGAGATCATCTCGGGATTCTTGTTGCCGAGCAGGAACTCCACGGTCCGATACTGCGGGGACTGGAAGCCCGAGGCTCGGCCGAGCGAGTCGCGGAACTGGGCGTACTCGATCGGCGTCAGGGTTTCGAGCACGCCCCACTGCTCGAACATCTGCCGCTGGATCACCTTGACCCGGGCCAGCCGCTTGAGCGCCGGTGGCAGGTCGTCGGCCGCCAGCAGGGCGATTGCCGAACGCAGCTCATGGGTCAGCTGCTTGAGCCACAGCTCGGTGACCTGGTGCTGGATGATGAACAGCATCTCGTCGTGATGGTCGGTGACAGGTTGCTGGGCGGAGAGCAGCGTCGGCAGGTGCAGATAGCTCGCATACGTCATTTCGCCGCGCAGGTCGGTGGCGACCCCGTCCTCGATCGGTCTGAACGATTCAGTCATACCTGCACGGTATGCCGTGGGGGCCTGGCGCCCTGCAGGCTTGTGTTCAGGCCCAGGTCACGTGGGTGACGACGAGGTTGCCGCGACCGAAGTCGCGGACGTACGTCGACTGCCCCGCGGACCGTGAGCCACTCACCAGACGGCCCCACGAGCTGGGGTCGTTTCCGACCTCGGCTCGCGACGGGCTGACGACGCTTGCGCCGATTGTCGTCGTGGCGTCGAGATGGCTGTAGATCGTGACGAGCTGCTCGTAGTCGTGCGTGTTGGGATGCTGGTTGGAGGCGGGGTCGTTGGTGTAGTCCATGCACGTGTTGAGGTTGGGGTTGTCGAACACCTCGTCCTGGTGGGCGAGGCCGAAGATGTGCCCGACCTCTTGGCAGCTGACCAGGTTTCGCCACGCGGGCGTGTTGTAAGCGGCGGTGTTGAAATATGTGTCGTTGAGCTTGACGGTGCCCTGGGTGATGTGGGTGCCCCCGGTGATCGAGATCGATGCGATGCCGAGCCAGCCGTTGCTGCCGTAGCTGGTGTTGCACACCTCGACCCGGCCGCTGGTTGCCTTGCAGGTGCGGGCTCGCGTGCGTCCTGCCACGATCGTGGTGTCCAGGACGCTTGACTGGCTCCAGTCCGAGGACGTGGTGGCGAGGTAGCTGTCCCACTTGGAGTCGACGTTGTCCCCGAGCTTCAGCGTGAACGGATTGCTGGTGCGGGCCCAGTGGTAGCCACCCCACGAATGGTTGGCCTGGGCCGGCACGGGGGTGAGAACGAGCATCGACGTGATGAGTGCAGCAGCGACCACGAGAAATTTACGCATGAGAACTCCGAAGGAAGATGGGCGGCGAGTTGAACAATCCTCCCTCCGATTGCCGGAGTCAATACCTGCTCTGACAAGGTGAGCCCATGGCGCTGATCGAGGCTCACGGGCTGGGCAAGTCGTTCGGCTCAACCCGCGCGGTCCACGATCTGTCGTTCGAGGTCCACCCCGGTAGCGTGACGGGTTTTCTCGGTCCCAACGGCTCTGGCAAGTCCACGACGATGCGGCTCATGCTGGGCCTGGATCGCGGTGAGGGCGTCACGACCTTCGACGGCAAGATCTTCACCGAGCTTGATCGGCCCATGCGACACGTCGGCTCGCTGCTGGAGGCCAAGCCGTTCCACCCGACCCGGCACGCGCGCAATCACCTGCGGATGCTGGCCGCGTCAAACCGGATCTCGGACCGGCGAGTCGACGCCGTGCTGGAGATGGTCGGCCTGAGCAGTGTCCGGGAGGGCAGGCCGGGCAAGTTCAGCCTTGGCATGGGGCAGCGCCTGGGCATCGCCGCGGCGCTGCTGGGCGACCCGCACACGCTGATCCTCGACGAGCCGAGCAACGGGCTCGACCCGCAGGGAATCACCTGGCTGCGCGTCCTGCTCCAACGCCTGGCCGCGGAGGGACGCTCAGTGCTGGTGTCGAGCCATCTGCTGCAGGAGATGGCGGTCCTCGCCGACGAGCTCGTCGTGATCGGACGAGGTCGGATGCTGGCCAACGGGCCGGTCGAGGACTTCGTCACCGGCAGCGGTCTCTCGACGGTCGAGGTGAGCACGCCGGACGTCGGACTGCTCCTGCCGGCGCTGTCCGCTCTCGGCGCGACGGTCGATCGGGCCGGTGGATTTCTCGTCGTCCGCGGTGCGACGTCCGAGCAGGTCGGAGACGCGGCACATCAGGTGGGAGCGCGCATACATCGGCTGGCAGCGGTGCGGGCGACGCTGGAAGAGGCTTTCCTGGCCGCGACGGGAGTGGCCGAGGAATTCCGCGGGACCCAGGCCGAGGACGGCGGACCCGCATGATCGACGCCCTCCGCTATGAGTATGTTCGACTGCGGACGATCCGCTCGACCTACTGGTTGGTCGGCGTGGCGCTGACCTTCCAGCTCGTCATGAGCATGCTGATCGCCTGGCGGATGTCCCTCGCGACGAACCCGCCAGCCGCTGACGACGCCTTCGACATCGTGGCGACGATCGGCGCCTCGACGGGGCTTGCCCCCTTGTTCATCGCATACATCCTTGGGCTGCTGGGCGTCTTCTCGACGGGTCACGAGTATCGGCACGGCATGATCCGCGCGACGTTGACCGCGGTGCCGAACCGCAGCCACGTCTTCATCGCCAAGATCATCTCGACCGCGGTCGCCGCCGCCGTCGCAGCGCTGGGCTGCATCGCGATGGGGCTCGCGTCGATTGCCGTGTTCGGACTGGACCTGCCCGGGGTCGGCGAGGTCGCCCGACTGGCCGCGGGCACGGTCGCGTTCACGACGCTGTTCACCTTGTCCGGACTGGCGTACGCCGCGCTGACCCGCAACCAGACGGCCGCCGTGGCTCTGCTGATGCTGATCCCGTCGCTCGTCGAGCAGATCATCCGCGCGGTCGTGCTCGCGATCAAGGCGGGATCAGATGATCCGCGGGGCACAGGCGGGTTGGTGCAGATCCTGAAATACCTGCCTTATGACGCGGGCGGCCAGATGTACACCCGCGCATCGATTGGCGACCTGCTGCAGTTCTTCGGCGTCGTGCCATTCGGCGCCGTGGGCGGTGGCCTGGTGATGCTGGTGTTCGTGGGAGCGCTGCTGTCGGGGGCCTATGCCCTGTTCCTGCGACGCGACGCCTGAGCGCCGGGGTGCTGGCGTGGCATGTGATGATGCGGCGGTGGACGGCACCCTCGAAGATGGCATGCACGTCCGGCACCGGGACCGCCTGCGAGCCGCAGGTGTCGAGGCGACCGCACTCGACGCCCTGAGCTGGCGGCGCGTGCTCGAGCCGCTGCCGGACTGGTGGCACGACCACGGCAATGCGCTCTACCTCGGTGCCGGTGCCAGCCTGCCGGATCACGTGCTGGCGGCGCTCATCACGTACCCGGTCCGGGACGTCCTGATCGCAGTCGGCTCACCAATGGACTGGCTGTCGTCGCTGCTCGTGGGCGGCGATGGCGCCACGATCTTCCTGGATCGCCGCTGTGCCTTGACCGCTGGCGAGCTCTACTGCGGCGGCGGCTCCAGCATCGTGCTGCACGGCCCGGTCGTCGCGACTCGCTCCGCGATCGTCGACGCCCGCAACGGGGGCACCATCGTCGCTCAAGCCGATCAGCTGTGGGCCGCTGACGTCTACATCGCGACCGATGACATGCATCGCCTCCAGGACCGCCGCACCGGCGAGCGGATCAACCCGTACGGTGCACACATCCGGCTGGGCCGACACGTCTGGCTGTGCCGGGACGCAGTCGTGACAGGTCATGCCGAGATTGGTGACGGCGCGGTGGTCGGCATGCGCAGCATGGTGCGCGGTCAGAAGGTGCCGCCGAACGCCGTGGCCGCTGGCTCGCCGGCGCGGATCGTCCGTGAGGACGTCGCGTGGACTCTCGACGACCTCCCATGAGCCAGCCGAGCATCCTGGTCGTCACCCTTGTCGCACTCGCACGTGATCGCGCCGTGACCGGCGATCCGCACTCACGCGCCGCGGCGTCGTGATCGGACGACCCGAGTGCTGATCGCCCCGCGGACCTGTCGATCTCGTTGTTAGACTGCCCACGTTTGACCCGCCGTACCGGCGCCGGGCAACCAGTGGATGTGGGGACTGTATGGGTGATCTGGGCTACACGCTGAAAGTCTTTCGACAGATCGGTCTGCTCAAGCCGGTGCTTCCGCACAGACTGCTGGGAGCGGGGAGACAGCTGGCGAAGTGGGGCCCGGGATTCCCGTCGGGCGTGAACGCCGCTGCCGCGCGATTCCCCCAGCAGCTGGCAGTCATCGACGACGCGGGGCAGATCACCTGGCGAGAGCTCGCCGATCAGATCAACCAGTTCACCCAGGCCCTCAAGGACCGCGGAATCGAGCCGGGCGACTCGATCGCACTCCTGTCGCGAAACCACCGCTACATGATCATCGCGATGGTGGCGATCATGCAGGCCGGCGGTCGAGTCCTGCTGCTCAACACCATGGCGAGTCGTTCGCAGCTGGGTGACCTGTCGCGGCGCGAGGGCGCCAAGCTCGTGATCCTCGATCAGGAGTTCCTCGACGTCGGCGCCGATGTCGACGATGACGAGATCGTCCTGTGCTGGGCCGACGACGACGCTCCGTCCACCTACCCGAGCATCGGCACCCTGACGGCCGGGCAGCCGACCGACGATCACGCCAAGCCCTCCCGCAACGGGCAGATCATCATCTTCACTTCGGGCACGACGGGCCTTCCCAAGGGCGCCAGGCGCGAGGAGCCGGCCGATCTCAAGCCGCTGATCGCATTCTTCGGCGCGATTCCCTACCGCGGCAACTCCACCGTGATCCTCGCCGCTCCGCTGTTCCACTCCTGGGGATTGATCAACTTCGGCTTCGGCCTGTCGACCGTCCCGACCTACGTCCTGCGCCGCAAGTTCTCGGCCGACCAGGTCCTGCACGACATCGCCGAGCACCGGGCGAAGGTGCTGGTCGTCGTGCCGCTGATGATGCAGCGACTCGTCGACGCCGATCCGGCACTGGTCGAGAGGACGGACGTCTCCTCGCTCGACATCACCGCCAGCAGCGGATCCGCTCTCGCCGGCGATCTGGCCAACCACTTCATGGACTTGTTCACCGACTCGGTCTACAACTTCTACGGGGCGACCGAGACCGGATGGGTCACGATCGCCAGTCCGCAGGACCTGCGCGAGGCTCCGGGCACGGCCGGGACGCCGCCATTCCGCACGTACGTCAAGATCCTGGACGCCGACGGCACCGAGCTGCCGCAGGGAGAGACCGGAGTCATCCACGTCGGCAACGACATGCCGTTCGGTGGCTACACCGACGGCAACACCAAGTCGTTCGCGGACGGACTGATGAGCACGGGTGACCTTGGCTTCTTCGATCGGAATGGGCGCCTGTTCGTCTCCGGTCGCGATGACGACATGGTCGTCGTGGGCGGGGAGAACGTCTTCCCGCGTGAGCTCGAGGACTCCTTGATCGATCACCCCGACATCTCGGACGTCGTCGTGACCGGCATCGCCGACGAGACCTTCGGCCAGGCCCTTGCGGCGTACGTAGTGGTCAAGGGAGATGCGTCGATGACCGAGGCGGACCTCGTGGCCTACGCCAAGGAGCACGTTCCGCGCTTCGCAGTGCCCCGCAAGATCAAGTTCCTCGAGGAGCTTCCCCGTAACCCCACGGGCAAGGTCATGAAGCGCGAGCTTCCCGAGTTCGACTAGATTCCGGACGTGAGCGCCTCGTCGTCGTCCCGGCCAGTGGGCAGACTCGACGCATTCCAACGCGAGCACCCGGTGGCTGGCTTTCCCATCGCGGTGCTCTACAAGTATTTCGACGATCAGGGTGCCTACCTGTCGGCGATCGTGACCTACTACGCGTTCATCGCAATCTTCCCGCTCCTGCTGCTGAGCACCTCGATCCTCGGATTCCTGCTCCAGAGCGATCCGGACCTGCGGGACCGCCTGCTCAACTCGGCACTCAGCCAGTTCCCGATCATCGGTTCTGAGCTCGGCAAGGCCGAGGGGCTGCAGGGCTCGACGTCGGCGATCGTCGTCGGCGCGCTCGCAGCGACCTACGGCGCGATGGGCCTGGGTCAGGCCGCTCAGAATGCGGCGAACATCGCCTGGTCGATACCGCGCAACAGTCGCGCCAACCCCTTCCTCCTGCGCTTTCGAAGCTTGATCTTCCTGTCGATCGGGGGCCTGGGCATCCTGGTCCTGGCGGTCGTCACCGCGTTGCTGGCGAATCCTGACGCCCTCGGAGGCGACATGCAACCGTCGATCGGGGTCCTGTCGCGGTTCGCGGGCTTCCTCCTGACGGTCACGATCTTCACCTCCATGTTCCGGCTCATCAGCGCGGAACGTGCCGGTTGGCGGTCGGTGTTCCCGGGGGCGGCAGTGACCGCGGTCCTGTGGCAGGGGCTGCAGTACGTCGGCAACACGTACGTCCGTGAGGTCATCGGCAAGGCCAACCAGGTCAACCAGACCTTTGCGCTGGTGCTCGGTCTCCTCGCTTTCATCTACATTGCGGCGATCATGACGGTGTTGGGTCTGGAGGTCAACGTCGTGCTCCGTCGGCACCTCTACCCGCGCGCACTGCTGACGCCGTTCACCGACAACGTGGTTCTCACTGAGGCCGATCAGCGGGCCTATTCTGCCTACGCCAAGTCACAACGCCACAAGGGCTTCCAATCAGTCGAGGTCACGTTCGAGGACCGTGCGCCCACGCCGCCACCGGCCGACTAGGCTGGGCACCGCAGCAGCCAACGACGACCAGAGGATGACGCCATGCCCACGGGCAAAGTGAAGTGGTACGACGCTGACAAGGGTTTCGGTTTCCTGACCCAGGAGGACGGTCCCGACGTCCATGTGCGCTCCGACGCGCTGCCGGCCGGCGTCTCCACGCTCAAGGCCGGAACTCGGGTCGAATTCGGCATCGTGCAGGGCAGCCGCGGCGACCAGGCCCTTCAGGTACGACTGCTCGAGCCCGTCGCCTCGGTGTCACGCTCTCAGTCACACGCCCGGCGCAAGGATCCCGAGACGATGGCGGTCATCGTGGAGGATTTGATTCGGCTGCTCGACACGATCGGCGAGGGCTACCGGCACGGCCGGCACCCTGAGGGCAAGAAGGGCAAATCAGCGGCTCAGGTGCTCCGGGCCGTCGCGACCGAGCTCGAGCTCTGAGCCACGGTCCGGTCCCATCACGGGCGGACAGCGGCAAGGGGCTCAATGATCGTTGCGCGGGGCGGTGTCGTGACCGACGACCCGAGCCTGGCGGGGATCCGCAGGCGAGCGTGAGCCAGCACTGTCCGGTCGCGCCCGGCTGAGCACGAACGACAACCAGGCCACCAGGATCACCGCGGTCACGAGCAGGCCGATGCGGGGCGTGGCATCGACGATGAACAGCCCGATGCCGAGCAGCCCGCCGAGGACCCACGACAGCTGCAGCAGCGTCTCGGAGCGAGCGAACATGCTCGTCCGGACCCGTTCGGTGACGTCGCGCTGGATCAGAGCGTCGAGGCTCAGCTTTCCGAGCGACTGGCAGAGCCCCACGGTCAGGCCCAGGATGACCGCAGTCCACCAGGTGAAGAACACGGCAACGGTCGACACGACCGCCACGTCGAGAATCAGGACGGCGATGACGACGCGACCGGGTCGGCGGGATCGGGTCAGCGAGGCCAGCAGCGTGCCAACGGTGCTGCCGACGCCGGCGCCACCGATCACGAGTCCCAGCAGGATCGTCGCGCTGCCGTTCCAGCCCATCGAGTCGGGGGGCTCGCGCAGCGTGAACGCCATGAAGATCGTCAAGAAGCCGGACAGCAGACGCAGCCCTGAGTTGCTGCGCAGTCCGTTCACGACGTCGCGGGAGATGCTGATGCCCTTTCGGGCGGCTCCCGTCGCGATTCGGGTCAGGTCGACCTGCTCCTCGCCCTCGCTGGAGTCGACCTGCGCGGGGAGCAGGATCGCGAGCACGGTGCCGGCGACGAACAGCACAGCGGCGTACCGCACGGCCCACTCCGCACCGATGGTCACCGCGCCGATGGCCAGTGGGGCGGAGATGGCGGCTGCTGCGGTGCCGGTCAGCGAGATGCGTGAGTTGGCCTTGACGAGCGTGAACTCGGCAGGCAGCAGCCGAGGCACGGCCGCCGCACGGGTCACGCCGTAGGCCTTGGAGGCCACGAGGCAGCCGAGTGCGGCGAAGTAGAACGACGGTGGAGGGCTGTCGGACGAGATCGCGCCCGCTAGCACCCAGCAGCAGAAGGCACGAATGGCGAGGGTGGAGCCGATCGCCCAGCGGCGACCCCGGCGGAAGCGGTCCAGGAACGGGCCGATCAGCGGAGCGACGACCGCGAACGGCAGCATCGTCAGGACGAGGAACAGCGCGACCTGGCCGGTCGCCTCGCCGGTGGGCACGGTGAAGAACAAGGTGCCGGCCAGCGACACCGCGAAGGCAGCGTCGGCGGCGGTGTTGAATGCGTGCAGCTCGAGGAGTCGAGCCAGTCCGCTCTCGCCGGCCCCGCCGGAGTGCGTGAATCGGCGGGACGCCGTGAACGCGGAGGTGCCGCCCTTCGCGACCATGCGTGCAGTGACCCCCGACAACCGGGTGGCAGCCTGCGCCGACCGGCTGAGCCGCGACTGGTCGCTCGTGGGATCGATGCGCGTCGTATCGGCGTCGGCCCCGTCCTGATCTCCGTACTCCTCCACGGCACCATCCTGCCTCACCCCAAGACCTCTGCTGGTCCAGACATGGGCGACAATGGGGCAATGCCCATCGATCAGCCGCTCGCCGCAGCACTCGACGTCGCGCGCGCGGCCGCTGACGAGTCCGCAGTCGCCGGAACGGTCGGTGAGCACCTGCGCGCGGTCGACGACGGCGAGCGCCTGGTCTCGCACCACTTCGTCTGCCTCAAGCGCGGCTACATCGGTTGGTACTGGGCGGTCAGCGTCTCTCGTGCACCCGACAGCGAGCAGGTCACTGTCAACGACGTGATCCTCCTGCCTGGCGACGACGCCATCACGGCACCGTCCTGGACGCCCTACCGCGAGCGCATTCGCCCCGGAGATCTCAGCCCCGGAGATGTTCTGCCGCCCGATGAGGACGACGTCCGGCTGGTGCCGTCGTGGTCGGCCGGCGACGGTGACGAGCAGACCGCGGATCGCTTCTTCGCCCGCGAGGTCGGACTCGGCCGCGAATGGGTGCTGTCGCTGGAGGGCCGTGAGAGTGCGGCCGACCGCTGGCACGACGGCGACCAAGGGCCCGAGGCAGCCATAGCGCAGCAGGCCGCTGGCGCGTGCCATTCGTGCGGCTTCATGATCAGCCTGGCCGGACCGCTGTCCGAGCGGTTCGGAGTGTGTGCCAACGGAATGGCCAACGACGACGGCAAGATCGTGTCGTTTGACCATGGATGTGGCGCTCACTCGGGCGCCCGGCTCAGTCGTGCTGCCGGCAACCAGAAGCTCCCGCCCCCGGTTTTCGACACGGTGGGCGTCGATGAGGTCGACCACTACTGATCACCCGGGCGAGAGTTCGCTCACATGTCGCGCGTTCGGTTTGCGCGCTTCCCTCCACCATCCTATCGTTGCATAATGCAACTAACTGACGCAAAGCCCGGTCGCGGCGCGGAGACGTCGGTCACGGTGCCGGTCCAGCTCAGCCACCGCGAGATTCTCGAGGTGCTGTTCGGACTCCTCGCGGCGCTGTTCACGGCGATCCTGAGCTCCACCATCGTGTCCAACGCGTTGCCCACGATCATCGGCGATCTCAACGGCTCCCAGACCCAGTACACCTGGGTCATCACGGCCTCGCTGCTCGCGATGACGGTGTCGACACCGGTCTGGGGCAAGCTCTCCGACCTGTACAACAAGAAGCTGCTGGTCCAGACCTCGATCATCGTGTTCGTGATCGGGTCGATCTTCGCCGGCATGGCGCAGAACGTCCCTGAGCTCATCGCGATGCGTGTCATCCAGGGTCTCGGCATGGGCGGTCTCACGGCGAACGCGCAGTCGATCATCGGGTCGATCATTCCGCCGCGAGAGAGGGGTCGCTACAGCGGCTACATGGGCGCCACGATGGCGGTTGCGACAGTCAGTGGTCCGCTGCTGGGCGGTGTCATCGTCGACACGCCGGGGCTCGGCTGGCGATGGACGTTCTACGTCTGCGTTCCGCTGGCGCTGGTCAGTCTGGTGATCCTGCAGAAGTACCTCCGCATCGCCACGGTTCGCCGCTCGGTGCAGATCGACTACTGGGGCGCAATCCTCATCGCGATCGCGGCGAGCCTGCCCTTGATCTGGGTGTCGTTCGCCGGCAACTCCTTCAGCTGGATGTCGTGGCAGACCGCGGCGTACCTGGGTGGGACAGCGGTCGCAGCGGGGCTGGCTGTCATGGTCGAGCTGCATCATCCCGAGCCGATGGTGCCCTTGCGGGTCGTCCGAGAACGGACCACGGCACTGGCGATCATCGGCAGCATCGCGGTCGGCGTCGGAATGTTCGGCAGCTCGGTCTTCATCGGTCAGTACTTCCAGATCGCCGGTGGTCGTACTCCGACCGAGGCAGGCCTGTTGACCATTCCACTGATGCTGGGCTCGCTGATCGGCACCATCACAGCAGGCCGCCGCATCTCCAGAACCGGCCTCTGGAAGCGCTGGCTGATCCTGGGATCTGCGCTGCTGACCCTGGGGCTGGCGTTGCTCGGCACGATCGATCACCGCACGCCGGAGTGGCACGCCATGACCTTCATCGCCTTCGTCGGCCTGGGTATGGGAATGCTGCTGCAGAACTACGTGCTGGCGGTCCAGAACACGGTCGACGTCTCGCAGGTCGGTGCCACCAGCGCGGTCGTGGCGTTCTTTCGTTCCCTCGGCGGCGCGGTGGGGGTCTCGGTCCTGGGGGCCATACTCGCGGCGCAGGTCAAGAACGACGTCACCAGCAAGCTGGCGGGCCAAGGCGGCCGGTCTCCCAGCGACGGAAGCGTGTCGCTGCTGGATCTGAAGAATCTTCCGGCGCCCGTCGTCGAGGTGGTTCGGAGCGCCTATGGCGACGCCACCGGCACGATCTTCCTGGTCGCCGCCGGCGTGGCGCTGATCAGCCTCGTGGCGGCTCTGCTGATGAAGGAGATTCCGCTGCGCACGACGTTGCACCTGCCCGACGCTGGCGTCGACGACGAGAACTGAACGGCGTGGACCGTGGACGGTCAGGCGCGGAGCTGGTCAGTCGACCCGGCGGCGCCGACCCGGTTGCATGCGCAAGGCGTTACGTCGGCGGCGGCAGTACTCGATGCCGATGAGACCGAGTCCGAATCCCGCCAGGGCAGTCCACAGCCACCACGTGCGGCCGTTCTCGTCGAGGTTGCCGAGGAAGGGCAGCAGGCCGACCGCGACGACACCCCAGACGATCGTGCCGACCGTCATGGTGCGGACGCCGTCGACATCCATCGGCTCGACCTCCGCGACGCGGTGCGTCTTGCTGCCGATCTCGAGCTCGGTCAGCTCGGGCCGACCGAACTCATGGCGCCGGGCAGCGCGCTCAAGTCGGGCGATCTCTCGATGACCGATCTTGCGCTCGATCGTCTCGGGACCGTCATCCGGGCGAATGACCCACTCGTCGCTGTCGCTCACGCGATCATCCTACCCGCCGGAGACCGCGGAGCTCAGGCGTGCTGGCATGCTGAGGGCCCATGAACCCGCGCTACCGACGCCTCCTGATCCCGGGTCTGCTGCTCGCCCTCCTGGTGGTCGTTCTGGTCAGCTCCTTGGTCGGTCGCGCCGAAGGGGCTACGGCCGAGCCGGTCGTGGTCAGCCACATCGACGATCCGCGGATCCAGGAAGCCAGCGGTCTTGCGATCAGCCCGGATCACGAGGACCTCGCTTACACGATCAACGACTCCAACAACTCCCCGACGGTCTATGCCGTGCAGATCTCGACGGGCTCTGTCGTCGGCACCACAACCGTCTCCGGGGGAACCTTGCTGGACACCGAGGCGATCGGTATCGACGGTGACGGTGTGCTGTGGATCGCCGACACCGGCGACAACCGGGAACGGCGGACCGATGCCGCGCTGTACGCCATCCCCGAACCCGGACCAGGGGCCCACCGCACCACGGCGCGGCGCTACCCGATCACCTACGAGAACGGTCCAGCCAATGTCGAGGCTCTGCTGATCGATCCCAGCACCGGGGCCAAGTCGCTGGTCAGCAAGTCGCTGCTGGGCAACGGCACGGTCTACGCGCTGCCGCGCACGCTGAGCGATCGGAGCGCCAATCGGGCGACCGTGGTCAACCAGGAAGCTCCGTCGCTCGTGACAGACGGAACCACGACCGCCGATGGCCGGTTCGCGCTGCTGAGGTCGTACACCGCGGCGTATGTCGTGGACATCGCCACCTGGAGATCGGTGAGCTCCGAGCAGCTGCCGTCGCAGCCGCAGGGCGAGTCGATCGCGATCGAGCAGCAGGGACGCAGCTTTCTGATCGGCAGCGAGGGCGAGCGATCGGCGCTGATCCGGGTCCCGTTCACGGTCCCGGTGGCCACCGCGTCCACGCCCTTGCCCACCGATGAGGCGACCGAAGCGCCGCCGCAGCAGCGCACTCCGCGGGCGGGCAACGGATTCGCCGGGGCCACCTGGTTCTGGGCGGCCGGCGTGATGGTCCTGCTCGTGGTGGTCTCGGTCGCCGCGACCAAGCGGACCTGACCATCAGGCCGGGCGGGGACGTCTGGCATGCTCCTGTGTCGACTGCAACCCCATCTCGACCAGGAGTGCCATGACCAGCACGATCGAGCAGTACTTCAAGATCACCGAACGAGGGTCGTCCATCGGCCAGGAGGTGCGCGGCGGTGTCGTGACGTTCCTGACGATGGCGTACATCATCGTCCTGAACCCGTTGATCATCGGCACGGTCGCAGACGCAGACGGCAACTTCCTCGGCGGCGGCTCGGCGCCGGACTTGGCCAAGGTCGCGGCCGCCACGGCACTGGTCGCCGGCGTGCTGACGATTCTCATGGGCGTGGTGGCGAACTTCCCGCTCGCGCTGGCCGCCGGCCTGGGCCTCAACGCCTTCGTCGCGTACTCGGTGGCATCGCAGATGTCCTGGGCCGACGCGATGGGCCTGGTTGTGCTCGAGGGGCTGATCATCCTGGTGCTGGTGCTGACGGGCTTCCGCAAGGCGGTGTTCGATGCCGTGCCGCGAGAGCTCAAGACCGCGATCGCAGTCGGAATCGGCCTGTTCATCGCCCTGATCGGTCTGGTCGACGCGGGCTTCGTCCGCACGACCGGCAACAGCGCCCCCCCGATCGGTCTGGGCATCGGCGGATCGCTCGCCGGCTGGCCGGTGCTCGTGTTCTGCGTCGGGCTGCTGCTGATGATCGCCCTGCACGCCCGCCGCGTCCCCGGCGCGATCCTGATCGGCATCGCGGCGACGACGGTCATCGCGATCATCGTGGAGAAGATCGTCGACGCCGGACCGACCTTCACTGCGGACGGAGTGAACCCCAAGGGGTGGAACCTCAACGTGCCGTCGATCCCGACATCGCTCGCCAAGACACCCGACTTCGGCCTGCTGGGTGAATTCTCGCTGTTCGGCTCCTTTGAGCGGGTTGGCTTCGTGACGGTCGTCCTGCTGGTTTTCAGCCTCCTGCTCGCGGACTTCTTCGACACGATGGGCACGATGACCGCAATCGGCGCCGAGGCGGATCTCAACGACGCCGAGGGCACCCCTGTTGGTGCGCAGAAGATCCTGATCGTCGACTCGATCGCCGCGGCCGCGGGCGGCGCGGCTGGCGTCTCGAGCAACACGTCGTACATCGAGTCCGCCTCAGGTGTGGGCGACGGTGCGCGCACGGGTCTGGCCTCGGTCGTGACCGGGGTGTTGTTCCTGCTGGCGACGATCTTCACCCCGATCGTCGAACACATCCCCAGCGAGGCCGCAGTCCCTGCGCTGGTCCTGGTCGGCTTCCTGATGATGACTCAGGTCGCCGACATCGATTGGCGCAACGACGAGATCGCGATCCCGGCGTTCCTGACGATCGCACTGATGCCGTTCACGTACTCGATCACCGCCGGCATCGGTGCGGGCTTCATCGCTTTCGTGCTGATCAAGGTCGTCAAGGGCAAGGCCGCAGCTATCCACCCGCTGATGTGGATCGTCAGCGTGCTGTTCGTGGTCTACTTCGCGATCGACCCGATCACCCGCTGGGTCAGCTGAGTCGCGATGGGTACGTTGAGCTCATGCTCATCGCACTCGGAGACAAGACCCCCCAGGTGGCGGACACGGCCTGGGTCGCCCCCAACGCGACCCTTGCCGGTTCCGTCGTGATCGGTGCAGGCGCCAGCGTCTGGTACGGCGCGGTGCTGCGCGCCGACAACGAGCCGATCACGATCGGCGCCCGCTCGAACGTGCAGGACAACTGCGCGTTCCATGTCGACAAGGGCAAGCCGGTCGTGCTGGGCGAGGACGTGTCGGTCGGACACGGCGCGATCATCCACGGCGCGACGATCGAGGACGGGGTTCTGGTCGGGATGGGCGCAATCATCATGAACGGCGCAGTCGTCGGCGCAGGCTCGCTGATCGCCGCCGGAGCGCTGGTCCCGGAGGGCATGATCGTGCCGCCTCGATCGCTGGTGGCGGGTGTGCCGGGGAAGGTTCGCCGCGAGCTGGACGATGAGCATGTCGCGACGCTGCGGGCCAATGCAGGGATCTACGAGGGGCACCGCGAGCTGCACCGGAGCTCGACGCTGCTGTGAGCGGATCGTGTGGCGACCGGGAACGTGACGGCGGCGGACCTCTACCACTCCGGGTCAGAGGTTGCTGACGACCCAGTCGATGCTCTGCGTCAGCAGCGTGACGTCGTCGGGTTCGATCGCGGGGAACATCGCGATGCGCAGCTGGTTGCGGCCCAGCCCGCGGTAGCCACTGACATCGACGATGCCGTTTTCACGTAGCGCGCCCGCCACGGCCGTCGCGTCGACCCCGGCGAGGTCGATCGTGCCGACGACCGCCGAACGCTCGGCTGGGTCGGTCACGAAGGGCGTTGCGTAGGTCGCTGCCTCTGCCCAGGTGTACAGCCGTGATGATGACTCGGTCGTCCGGGCGACAGCCCAGTCCAGACCGCCCTGCGCAAGCATCCATTGAATCTGGTGGTCCAGCAGGAACAGCGTCGCGAGTGCCGGGGTGTTGTAGGTCTGATTGCGACGCGAGTTGTCGATCGCGACCGGCAGATCGAAGAAGCCGGGGATGTGTCGTCCGCTGGCCTTGATCTCGTTCGCCCGGTCGATTGCTGCCGGTGACATCAAGGCGACCCACAGGCCGCCGTCGGACGCGAAGGTCTTCTGCGGTGCGAAGTAGTAGACATCGGTCTGCGCCACGTCGACCGGAAGGCCCCCGGCACCCGACGTCGCGTCGACGAGCATCAGCGCACCGTCGTCGGCGCCGGCGACCCGCTCGACCGGAACCATGACACCGGTCGACGTCTCGTTGTGCGCCCACGCGTAGGCATCGATCCCACGCTCGGCCTCCGCGGCGGGGTGGGTCGACGGATCGCTCTGGAGCACCTGCGGGTCGGCCAGGAAGGGTGCCGCTGCGACCGCGGTGGCGAACTTGCGGGTGAATTCGCCGTGCACGAGGTGCTGGCTGCGCTCGCGAATGAGCCCGAACGTCGCGACGTCGAAGAAGGCGTGCGAGCCGCCGACCCCGAGCACGACCTCGTGGCCATCGGGCAGGGCGAACAGCTCGGCAAGGCCGTCGCGCACGCTGCCGACCAGGGTGCGCACGGGCGCCTGCCGGTGCGACGTCCCCATCAGCGTGTCGCGGGTAGCGGCAAGGGCATCGAGCGCTTCGGTGCGGACCTTCGACGGTCCGGACCCGAATCGCCCGTCTCCGGGCAGCAGCTCTGCTGGAATCTTCACGTGCCCAGTCTCTCAGGAGCCGCCAGCCGTACGGTTGAGGGCGTGTGGACATATGTGTACCCGTCGTCGGAGGCTGTGGTCGAGGACGGCTTGGCGGTGGGCGAGGTCGTCCAGTGGCGGGTCCGTGCACCCGACGAGGACGACGAGCTGCCGGTCATGCCCCCGGACCTGGAGGGGACGGTCGACCGGGTCGAGGTCGATGACGGGGGCGAGCGTGCAAGCGGGACGATCACGCGAATCATCATGCTGACCGGGCGCCGTCGGACGGCCGCCAGCGAGATCACCGCGACCCCCGCAGAGCACGTGCAGGTCCTGGATCTGGCCGGTTTCCTGGTCGCGCTCGATCCCGCTTCCACGTAACGCCCTGGTCACATTCGTCACATTGGGTGGCCCACACCACTCAGGGTTCGTACGATGCCCCTTATGGCATCAGAACCCTCGAGCAGCCCGGACACCGTGGGCGCCATCGAGGTCCCCCTCTCGCAAGGCCTCGAGCACACGCAGGACCAGTGGGAGCAGGCCGCAGCAGCGGTCCTGCGCAAGTCGCGCAAGCTGGACGGCGATGCCGACGACGCCGAGGTGTGGGCACGGCTTGCCACCACGACACTGGATGGAATCTCGGTCACGCCGCTCGGCACTCCTGCCCTGAGCCGCAACCTGCCCGACGGTGGGCTGCCGGGCCAGGCGCCGTTCACCCGCGGCAGTACGGCGAGCCGTGAGCTGGAGGGCTGGGATGTTCGCGCCTGGTTCGCCGACCCGGATCCCGAGCGCACCGCGAAGGACGTCGTGACGGACCTCGAGAACGGAGTCAACTCGTTGTGGCTCTCGGTCGGCAGCGGCCTGATCCCGATCGACGCGCTCGCCAAGATCCTCGAACCGGTGTTCATCGATCTCGCCGCGATCGTCCTCGATGCTCCGACCGAACCGGTCGAGGCCGCCCGCGCACTGGCGGCTGTCATCGAGGACCGATCAGTCACGGCGGCGCCCGGTACCTCCCTCGGCGCCGACCCCCTGGGCGCCACGATGCGCCGGCGCGGGACGACGGATCTTGCGGTGGCCGTGGAGGTCGCCGAGATCGCCCAGCCGCTGGGCGTTCGAGCCATCACGGTCGACGCGACGGCGGTCCATGACGCGGGGGCGTCCGACGTGCAAGAGCTTGCGTACTCGCTGGCCGCCGGTGCGACCTACCTCCGCACGCTCGTCGCGGCCGGCTTCTCAGTGGACGACGCGGCGGCCCTGATCGATTTCCGCTACGCCGTGACGGACGAACAGTTCCCCGCGATCGCCAAGCTCCGTGCGGCGCGTCGGCTCTGGAATCGCGTCGCTGAGCTCAGTGGAGTCACGACGGCGGCCGCTGGTCAGCTCCAGCATGCCGTCACCTCGAGGCCCATGATGTCGGCGTACGACCCGTACGTGAATCTGCTCCGCACGACCGTCGCCTCGTTCGCGGCCGGCGTCGGGGGAGCGGCGGCGGTCACGGTGCTGCCGTTCGACGAGCCGCTGGGCCTTCCGGAGGCGTTCAGCCGCCGGATCGCGCGCAACACCTCGAGTCTGCTGATCAGCGAGTCGCACGTCGCGGTCGTCGCGGATCCCGCCGGTGGATCGCACGCCGTGGAGAAGCTGACCGACGACATGGCCCGAGCGGCGTGGGCGCTGTTCGGCGAGATCGAGCGCCGGGGTGGTCTGGTCGATGCAATGGACTTCCTGCGCGATGCGATCGACGACACGTCCTCGGCCCGCGCGCTGCAGATCGCGACGCGGGCGCGCCCCATCACGGGCGTCTCGGAGTTTCCCAATCTGTACGAAGAGACCCCCGCCCGCCGGCCGTACGGCGCTCCCTTGGAGGTGCACCGCTACGGAGGGGAGTTCGAGGCACTGAGAGACGAACCGGCGACGACCCCGGTGTTTCTCGCCTCGATGGGTCCGGTCGCGGCCTACACCGCACGCAGCACCTTCGCGGCCAACCTGTTTGCGGCCGGTGGCATCGACACTGTCGTCGCGGGGCCGACCGACGGCATCGAGGACGCCGTCGCGGCCTACCGCGAGGCCGACGCCCCCGCGGTCGTCTGCCTGGTCGGCAACGACGAGGTCTACGAAGCATGGGGGGCCGGCCTGGTGGCCGCGCTCCGGGACGCAGGAGCGACCCACGTCATCGTGGCCGGCCGGGCCGACATCGGCGCGGACACCGCTGCCACCGCGGGGCTGGACGCCCTGGAGTTCCTCCGCGCGACCCGAGAGAAGCTGACCGCATGAGCATCCCCACGAGCTTCGCCGACCTGCCACTGGATCCCGAGCAGCCGTACGAGCCGGACGCCGACACCTACGCCCGCGCGACCGACGGTGCCGAGCCGTGGTCGGCGCCGGAGGGGATCGACATCGAGGGGCTCTACACCGCCACCGACCTCGAGGGGGTCGACGCACTCGACACCTATCCGGGCCTCGCGCCGTATCTCCGCGGGCCGTACCCGGCGATGTACACGACGCAGCCCTGGACGATTCGCCAGTACGCCGGTTTCTCCACGGCCGAGGAGTCCAACGCCTTCTACCGCCGCAACCTCGCCGCCGGGCAGAAGGGCCTGTCGGTCGCCTTCGACCTGGCGACCCACCGGGGCTACGACTCGGACAACCCACGCGTCGTCGGCGACGTCGGGATGGCCGGTGTCGCGATCGACTCGATCTACGACACCCGCAAGCTGTTCGAGGGCATCCCGCTGGACGAGATGAGCGTGTCCATGACGATGAACGGCGCGGTTCTTCCGGTGCTCGCGCTCTACATCGTCGCCGCCGAGGAGCAGGGCGTGCCGCCGGAGAAGCTGTCCGGGACCATCCAGAACGACATCCTCAAGGAGTTCATGGTCCGCAACACCTACATCTACCCGCCGGCACCCTCGATGCGGATCATCTCGGACATCTTTGCCTACACCGCTCAGAAGATGCCGCGGTTCAACTCGATCTCGATCTCGGGCTACCACATCCAGGAGGCCGGGGCGACGAACGACCTCGAGCTTGCCTACACGCTCGCGGACGGTGTCGAGTACATCCGGGCCGGTCTGGACGTCGGCCTGGACATCGACGCGTTCGCGCCGCGACTGAGCTTCTTCTGGGCGATCGGCATGAACTTCTACATGGAGATCGCCAAGATGCGCGCCGCCCGTGCCCTGTGGGCGCGTCTCGTGTCGGACTTCGAGCCGAAGAATCCCAAGTCGCTGAGCCTGCGCACGCACAGCCAGACCTCCGGCTGGTCGCTGACCGCGCAGGACGTCTACAACAACGTCGGCCGCACGTGCATCGAGGCCATGGCCGCGACGCAGGGC
>NZ_JBAVDI010000062.1:0-11717 GCF_049587115.1 Aeromicrobium sp. | reverse complement strand
CCCATCGGATCATCAAGCGGGTCAACAGCACCTTCATCACTCCGTTCGACCGTGAGGACATCTATCGGCTGGCCAGCAGCCTCGACGACGTCATGGACTTCATGGAGGAGACGGTCGACCTGATCGGCCTGTACGAGCTCGGCGAGCTTCCGGCAGACTTCGCACCCCAGGTCGAGGTGCTGCAGCGCGCCACCCAGCTCACGGCAGAAGCCATGCCACGGCTGCGGACCATGAAGGACCTCGACGAGTACTGGATCGAGATCAACCGGCTCGAGAACCAGGGCGACCGCTCCTACCGGCGGATCGTCGCCGACCTGTTCAGCGGCAGCTACAAGTCGCTGGAGGTGCTCAAGCTCAAGGACGTCGCCGACTCCCTCGAGCACGCCATCGACGCGCTCGAGTCGGTTGCCAACACGGTGGAGCAGATCGCCGTCAAGGAGTCCTGAGCGTGGACCTCACCCTGGCCTTGGTGATCGTCACTGTCGCCATCGCCCTGTTCTTCGACTACACCAACGGTTTCCACGACGCCGCGAACGCAATCGCGACGTCGGTGTCGACACGGGCCCTGACGCCTCGAATCGCCCTGACGATGGCTGCGATCCTCAACTTCGTCGGGGCCCTCCTGGGTGTCGGCGTCGCCAAGACCATCAAGGACATCCTCACCGGTTTCGACGGCTTGACGGCCAATCACGCGCTGACCGTGGTGCTGAGCGCCCTGGTGGGGGCGATCGTGTGGAACCTCATCACCTGGTACTTCGGCATCCCGTCGTCGTCCTCGCACGCACTGATCGGTGGTCTGATCGGCGTGGGCGTTGCCTCAGGAGTCTCGGTCGACTGGGACAAGGTCATCGACAAGGTGGCGATCCCGATGATCGTCAGCCCGGCAATGGGTTTTGGCGGTGCATTCCTCGTGATGCTGGCGATCATGTGGATCTTCCGCCGGGCCAACCCGCACACCGTCAACCGTGGTTTCCGGCTGTCGCAGACCGTCTCGGCCGCTGCGCTGTCGCTGGGCCACGGATTGCAGGATGCGCAGAAGACGATGGGGGTCATCGTGCTGGCTCTGATCGCCGGTGGTGAGCACACAGGTGATGACATCCCACTGTGGGTCATCATCGCGGCCGCCAGCGCGATCTCGCTCGGCACGATGTCCGGTGGCATGCGGATCATGCGCACGATGGGCCGCCGCATCATCGCTCTGGACCCGCCGCGCGGCTTCGCGGCCGAATCGACCGCAGCGATCGTGCTGTACGGCATGGCGATCGGGCTCCACGCCCCGGTCTCGACGACTCACACCATGACGTCAGCCGTCATGGGCGCCGGAGCCACCAAACGGTTCAGCGCCGTCCGCTGGGGTGTCGCTCGCAGCATCATCACGGCCTGGGTCATCACCATTCCGGCCGCTGCCGCGGTGGGCGCCGGAGCGTACTTCGCGCTGCGTGTGGTCATCCCGGGCAGCTGAATCTCGACCTGAGCGAGGCGCCGCTCGAACCGGATGCTGCGTCTGGGCTCCCCCTACCCGAATCGACCCTGGATGTACGCCTCGGTGGCGGGTTCGGACGGGTTGGAGAAGATCTTCTCGGTACGGCCGTGCTCGACCAGCCGGCCGGGCTTTCCGACTCCCGAAAGGTTGAAGAATGCCGTCTCGTCCGACACGCGAGCGGCCTGCTGCATGTTGTGCGTGACGATCGCGATCGTGTACTCCGACTTGAGCTCGTGGATCAGGTCCTCGATGACGCTGGTCGAGATCGGGTCAAGTGCCGAGCACGGCTCGTCCATCAGCAGGATCTCGGGCTCGACCGAGATGGCGCGAGCAATGCACAGGCGCTGCTGCTGCCCACCGGACAGGCTCGAGCCAGGCCGATCGAGCCTGTCCTTGACCTCGGTCCAGAGGCCGGCGCTTCGCAGTGACCGCTCGACGACGGCATCGGAGTCCGCCTTCTTCATGCGCTTGCTGTTGAGCTTCTGGCCGGCGAGCACGTTGTCATAGATCGACATCGTCGGAAACGGGTTGGGGCGCTGGAAGACCATGCCGATCATGCGTCGGACGTTGACCGGGTCGATGTCGGGGCCGTAGAGGTCGTCTCCGTCGATCAGCACCTTGCCTTCGACGCGTGCGCCACGGATCACCTCGTGCATGCGGTTGAGCGACCGGAGGAAGGTCGACTTTCCACAACCGGAAGGCCCGATGAAGGCGGTCACGGATTTGGCGCCGATCGGGATCGTCACATCCTCCACGGCGAGGAAGTCGCCGTAGTAGATGTTGAGGTCGGATACATCGATGCTCTTGGCCATGGTGGGGTCCTCCCTGGACCTTAGCGCTCGCCCTTGGGCGAGAAGTAGTAGGAGACGAGGCGGGCGATGAGGTTGAGCAGCATCACGATGAGCAGCAGCACCAACGCCGCTCCCCAAGCGCGGTCGATGCTGAACTCGGGCGGGACCCCGGGATTGCGCACCGACGCGTAGGCGAACACCGGGAGGGTCGCCATGCGGCCGTCGAAGAGGTTGAAGTTCACCGAGTCGGCCGCACCGGCGATGATCAGCAGGGGTGCGGTCTCACCGATCACCCGGGCGATTGCGAGGGTGATGCCGGTGACGATGCCAGCCAGGGCAGTCGGCAGCACGACCTTTGCCACGGTGCGCCACTTCGGCACGCCGAGGGCATAAGCGGCCTCGCGCAACTCATTGGGGACCAGCTTGAGCATCTCCTCGGACGACCTGACGACCACCGGGATCATCAGGACCGACAGGGCGACCGAGCCACCGATTCCCAGCCGCACTCCCTCGCCGAAGAACAGCACGAACAGCGCGTAGGCGAACAGGCCCGCCACGATCGACGGGATGCCGGTCATCACGTCGACCAGGAAGCGCAGCCAGCGCGAGAGGCGATTCTCGTCGGCGTACTCCACCAGGTAGATCGCCGCGAACAATCCGATCGGCACCGAGATCACGGTCGCAGCCCCCGTGATCAGGAGCGTGCCGACGAGCGCCTGGTAGATCCCGCCGCCCTCCCCGACGACGTTGCGCATCGAGTACGTGAAGAACTCGGCCGACAGGACGGCTGCGCCCTTGCTGATGACCGTGGCGAGGATGCTGACCAGAGGAAACATCGCGAGCACGAAGGACGAAGTGACCAGAACGGTCACCAGTCGGTCGGTGGCTTTTCGGCTGCCCTCGACGAACGCAGACCAGATCGGCAGGCTCAGGCTGACGAACCACGCGAGCAGGACGCTGCGGAGTGGGCCGACGCCGAGCGCGTACGCTCCGCCTCCCACGACGAGTGAGAGCGCAACGATGGCCTGCGGCGCACGCGTCGGAAGCTGCGCTCCACGAAGATCGTGGGAGAAGTCTCTGGTCGGCGGGAGGGTGGTCGTCATCAGTTGGCTCCGGAGAATTCTTTGCGGCGATCCACCACTGCGCGCGCGGCGAAGTTGACGAGGAAGGTGATCACGAACAGCACCAGGCCGCTCGCGATGAGCGCGTTGACACTCTTGCCGCTGGCCTCGGAGAAGCTGAGCGCGATGTTGGCGGCGATCGTGCTCGGATTGGTGCTGCTGATCAGGTTGGCCGTGACGGTCCCGGCGCTGACGGACAGCACCATCGCGACTGCGAGGGTCTCGCCAAGGGCGCGGCCCAGACCGAGCATCGCGGCCGAGACGATGCCTGAGCGCGCATAAGGGAAAACCGCCAGCCTGGCCATCTCCCAGCGGGTCGCCCCGAGCGCCAGTGCCGCCTCCTCGTGCAGACGAGGCGTCTGGAGGAAGATCTCCCGGCAGATCGCCGTCATGATCGGCAGGATCATGACGGCGAGGACGATGCACGCGGTCATGATGGTGCGACCGGTCGTGGAGGCGGGACCGGCGAAGAATGGGACGAAGCCGAGGTTCTTCTCGAGCCATTGGTAGAACGGCACCAGATTCGGGGCGAGGAACTGGATGCCCCACAGGCCGTAGACGACACTCGGCACGGCGGCGAGCAGATCGACCAGGTATCCGAGGGTCTGTCCGAGCTTGCGGGGAGCGTAGTGAGAGATGAACAGCGCGACACCGACAGCGACAGGCACTGCGAGAATCAGTGCCACTGTTGCGGCGATCAAGGTGCCGTAGACCAGCGGCCAGACATAGGGAAGGAAGCTTTGGCCACTCTTGACCTCGTCAGGACTGGCAAGGATGCCGGGGATGCCCTCGATCGTGAGGAAGGCTGCGACTCCGGCGAGCACTGCCAGGATCAGAACGCCCGCGCCAGTCGACAGTCCGGAGAAGACGCGGTCGCCGGGCCTACGGACGACAGTGCCCTTGCGGGGGCCGAGCGTGCTGATCACAGGTGCAGCCTTTCAGAAACACGGGCTGGTAGGAACAGAAGGGTCCTGACCGACCCTTGAGCCTGCCGAAAAAAAGATCGGCAGGCTCAAGGGATCAGGTATCAGGCTGCGGAGATGGTCTCGATCGCGGCCTGGACCTTCGAAGCGAACTCCGAGGTCAGGGGCGCCGAGCCGGCCGAGTCGCCAGCGGCCTGCTGGCCCTCATCGCTGGCGACGTAGGTCAGCCAGGCCTTCACGAGGTCAGCAGTGGCCTTGTCGTCGTAGGTCTGGCAGGCGATCTGGTAGGAAGCCAGAACGATCGGGTAGACGCCCGCCGCAGTCGACTTGCGGTCGACGTCGATCGCGATGTCAGTTGCAGCGCGTCCCGCGACGGCCTTGGAGCTGTCGAGGATCTTGGCCGCGGCCTCGGGCGTGGCGGCGGTGAATGTGTCGCCGACCTTGATCTTGGCCTGACCGAGATCGCCGGCCTGGCTCTCATCGGCATAACCGACCGTGCCGTTACCGCTCTTGACGGCCGCGACGACGCCCGAGGTGCCTTCGGCAGCCTCGCCGCCCTTGATCGGCCACGTCTCGACGACACCGCCGCTCCAGCCACCGTTCGAAGCCTGGTCGAGGTAGTCGGTGAAGTTCTTGGTGGTACCCGAGTCGTCCGAGCGGTGCACGGGAGTGATCTTCGTGCTCGGAAGCTTCGCGTCCGGGTTGTCGGCCTTGATAGCGGCGTCATCCCAGCTGCTGATCTTGCCCTCGAAGATCGCCCCGACCGTCTTGGGCGACAGGTTGAGCTCCTTGACACCGTCGAGGTTGTAGACCACGGCGATGGGGCTCACGTACACGGGGACCTCGACGACGTCGCCCTTGCAGGTCTCCTTCGCTGTGGCGAGCTCTTCGTCGTCCAGGTAGGCGTCCGAGCCGGCCAGCGCGAAGCCGCCTGCGAGGAACTGCTCGCGGCCTCCGCCCGAACCGACCGGGTCGTAGTTGACCGTGGCGTCGGGGTTTGCGGTCTGGAAGTTCTTCTTCCAGGCGGCGATGGCAGCCTCTTGGGCACTGGAGCCGCCGGCGCTCAGTGTGCCGGACACCTTGCTGCCTCCTCCGGTGGAGGAACTGGTGCCGGATTCGTTCGCTGCACCACAGGCGCTGAGGCCGAAGGCGAGTACAAGCGCGGCCGCGGGAGCGGTCTTGAGCAGTGAGTTGCGGTTCACGGGCGTCCCTCTCTGGGATTTTCATGCTACTGGGATTTTCGGATCGTGTACTCAAAGGACACTAGGAGCCGCAGGTGTATCGGCGTTCGCCCGCAGGTGAACGGGCGGTGAACGGCGACGTAACGATGATGCGCTCGGGCCACGATCGGCACTGCAATGAGACGTGGATCACGCCAACGGCTCGACCGCGACAACTGACCCCTTGCGATGGTGCACGACGACCGCCTCGCCCGCTGCCAAGTCCTCGACGTCCATGCCGAGGGCGTCGAAGACCCACGGCAAGGTCGGCCGATGCGAGCACAGCACGGCGGGTTTCTTGCGGTCGAGCAGGGCATCGACCGCGCGACCAACCTTCGAGGCACGGGTGTTCTCTGCGAGCCGCTCGTCAATCTCCAGAAACGTGCTGATCGAGTCGGCATACGGCTCGACGGTCTGCGTGCACCGCACGGCTGGGCTGCTCACGACCCGGCGTACTCCGTAGGCGCCGAGCAGCGGCACCAGCGCCTGCGCGCGCTCCTCGCCGAGCGATGTCAGGGGACGGGCGAAATCATCCTCGTGCTCGGTGCGTGACGCCGCCTTGCCGTGTCGGATCACCAGCAACGTGCGGGTCCGATGGCCCCGGCGCCTCTGCAGCTCGCGGAAGGTCTCGAGCACCTCGCGATCGTGCTGATAGGTAAGCAGCTCTGCCGCCTCCTGGAAGCCGATCCAGCGAATCTCGTCGACCTCCCTGTTCGGCACGAAGGCGTCGGCGTCGTGCTGACTGACCGGGCGGGCACTCCAGTAGGCAACGACCTTGGTGCCAGCGGTCACGGGGTACTGAACCTGTTGGAGAGGCACGCCGAGCCGGACGCGAATGCCGGTCTCCTCGGCGATCTCGCGGACCGCGGTGGTCTGCAGTGCCTCGCCCGCATCGACCTTGCCCTTGGGGAAGGTCCAGTCGTCGTACGAGGGACGATGTATCACCAGCAGCTCAATCCGGGAATCGGCTCGGCCGGACCCTCCGCGCTTGCGCCACACGACTCCGCCTGCGGCGTTGATGATCCGTTCACGTGCCATACGCGTATCCTCCCCTGAGAACATGGCGAGCGGGTGACGGAGGTGTGGACGGGATGCATCTGCGTCGCGTGGTCGGGTCGGCCCTGGCAGCATTTCTGGCGATCGGACTCATCGGAATGGGCGGCTGGTGGGCCAATGGACGGATCGCCGCCGACACCCGATCCTCCCTCACGGTGGCTCTGGACGCCCTGCCGATGAAGACCCAGGTCGCAGGATTCACGGACTGGGCGCACATCCGGTCCGAGCTCGGCATCGACATGGCCGCAACGACGGCGGCGCGCGCAATGCTGGCCGACGACGCAGCACTGCTCGACCTGACGACCCGATCCGTCATCGGGAAGTACGCCGAAGAGATGCACGACGTCTACGGGTGGTCCGCCGCCGATCTGGACTGGGAGACCTACGGGCAGGCCATGGGTGGCGCGGTGATGGTCGCGCAGCTGGGCACCACGGTCTCCTTCGACGAGGTACGAGCCCGGCTGATCAAGCTCGGCTACGTGCAGGAGGGCCGGGTGTGGTCGCTGGGCGAGGGTGGGGTGCCGTCTGCGACGCCCGACCTCGTCGCCACCTTGAAGTCAGTCATCCTCGAGCCGCGCCGACGCCTGATCATCGCGCCCGACCGAGCGGGATATGTCTCGACCGTCCTCGAGTCGATCGATCGGGACGCGCCCAGCCTGCTGGCCAACCGAAGTGCGCAGGACGTGACCCGGCAGATGACCGGCGCCGACAGCGCGCTGCTACAGGCCGGTCCGTTCGCCTGCGAGTCGACCTCGTTCACCGACCGCGGTGCCGATGTCGAGGCGCAGGCCCGCGCGGCGTTGGAACGGGCCGGCCCGCTCGCGCCGCCGCGCTACGCCGGCCGAGCGCTCTACGGCGGCCCCGGATCGAAGCAGGTCATGCGATTCGTCCAGGGATTTGGGTCACCCTCGGTCGCGACCGCGCAGCTCGTGACGCGCCGTCGCCTCGCCGCCGGTCCGTTCATCGGGGGAGCAGGGCGCATCGAGGACTCGCTCACGCTGACTTCCGCCGCCGTGCAGGGCACCACCACGACACTGCAGTTCAATCACGACCCGGACTCGGTCGCGTACATGAGCGGCAACGGGCCGCTCCTTTTCGCCGGCTGCGCCCCCTAGCGGGACCGCCGGGCCTTGGCCCGATCGATCAGCACCGACTGCAGGTTGCGCGACCCAGCATGACGCGTCCATTTACCGTCCGAGCCGAGGTGCCAAGACATCGTGTCGGGGTCCACCGACAGCGCGAGGAGCTCGCCGAGCTCCGTGGTGTGCGCCGGACTCGGTACGCGCACCAGAACCTCCACCCGTCGATCGAGGTTGCGGTGCATCAGGTCGGCGGAGCCTATCCACGCTTCAGGCTCGCCGCCGCCGGCGAACCAGTAGACCCGGCTGTGCTCGAGGAAGCGCCCCAGGATGCTGGTGACGTGGATGTTGTCGCTCAGTCCCGGAACCCCGGGACGCAGGGTGCAGATGCCGCGGACGCTGAGGTCGACTCGCACGCCGGCGCGCGACGCCTCGTAGAGCTTGTCGATGATGGCCTCGTCGACCAGCGAATTGATCTTGATCCGGATGCCTGAGGGGCGCCCCGCCTCGTGGTGGGCGATCTCGCCGTCGATGCGCGCGACCATCCCGTCGCGCAGTCCAGCCGGGGCGACCAGAAGTCCCCGGTACGAGAAATCCTGCGCAAAGCCCGACAGGTTGTTGAACAGATCGGTGAGGTCGTGCGTGATGTCGGGGTCCGCAGTCAGCAGCCCGAAGTCCTCGTAGAGACGAGCGGTCTTCGGGTTGTAGTTGCCGGTGCCGATGTGGGCATAACGGCGCAGGCCGTCGGGCTCGTCCCGCACGACGAGTGCCAGCTTGCAGTGCGTCTTGAGTCCGACGAGCCCGTACACGACGTGGCAGCCGGCTCGCTCGAGCTTGCGGGCCCAGCGAATGTTGGCCTGTTCGTCGAAGCGAGCCTTGATCTCGACGAGGACGAGGACCTGCTTGCCGGCGCGGGCAGCATCGACGAGCGAGTCGATGATCGGCGAGTCGCCAGAGGTGCGGTACAACGTCTGCTTGATGGCGAGGACATGCGGATCAGCGGCAGCCTGCTCGATGAATCGTTGGACGCTGGTGGCGAACGAGTCGTACGGGTGGTGCACCAGTACGTCTCGCTTGCGCAGTGCGCTGAAGAGGTCGGCGGGCTTGGAGGTCTCGACCTCGGCCAGATGCTCGTGGGTGCCGGGAACGAACGGCTCGAAGCGCAGCTCGGGTCGGTCCAGGTCCGCGATCTCGTTGAGGCTGCGCAGGTCCAACGGGCCTCGCAGGCGCACGACTTCCTCGCGGCGAATGCCGAGCTCGGACACCAGCAGGTCGAGCACTCCCTGATCGATCGACTCCTCGACCTCGAGGCGCACAGGCGGCCCGAACTTGCGCCGCAGGAGCTCCTTCTCCAGCGCCTTGAGCAGATTCTCGGCGTCATCCTCCTCGACCTCGAGATCCTCGTTGCGGGTCACTCGGAAGGCGTGGTGCGCGATGACCTCCATGCCGGGGAACAGTAGATCCAGGTGCGCGGCGATGACCTCCTCGAGCGGCACGAAGCGGCCCGGGTCGGCCTCCATCCACCGGTTGATGATCGGTGGGACCTTGACCCGGGCGAAGTGGTCCTTGCCGGTCTCCGGGTTCCGCATGACCAGCGCCAGGTTGAGCGAAAGTCCCGAGATGTACGGGAACGGGTGGGCCGGGTCGACCGCAAGCGGCGTGAGGATCGGGAAGACGCGATCGCGGTACACGGAGCTGATCTGTTGCTGCTCGGACTTCCGCAGCGAGCTCCAGTGCAGCAGCTCGATGCCCTGCTCGGCGAGATCCGACACGAGCGCCTGATGGTAGGTCTCGGCATGCCGGACCATGAGGTCCTGGCTCGCCTCCAGGCCGCGCGACAGCACGTCGCGGGGATTCAACCCGCTCGCCGACGGCACGGCGACCCCGGCAGCAATGCGGCGCTTGAGGCCGGCGATGCGGACCATGAAGAACTCGTCGAGGTTGCTCGCGAAGATCGCGGCGAACCGGACACGTTCGAGCAGGGGGAGCGAGTCGTCCTGCGCCAGCTCGAGCACGCGGGCGTTGAATGCGATCCACGACAGCTCACGATCCAGGAAGCGATCGTGTGGCAGCGAGCTCTCCGCAGGATCGAACGGAGGGTCGACGTCGAACTCGTCCGGTGACGCGGGTGCTTCGATGTCGGCCACGGCCATCTCGTGAGTGTCCACAGGTACACCTTGTCAGGTCAAGGTGAACGTCGAGCCATGCGCTAACTTGTCCGCATGTCGATCCTGAGCCAGTTCGTCGGTACCGCCCGCGGGGCAGCCGCCCGCTCTGTCCTCGCGCTGCCGCGCCCGATCATCAGGCGGCTGGCCGGAACGCCGGTCGTCGTGGACGGCAAGACGCTCGACCCGGAGATGCAGCTGCTGCTCAGGCTCATCAAGCTGGATGGCCCGGCGGTGGAGACCATGCCAATCCGCAAGGGGCGTGCCGCGGTAGTCGCCGGCGCACGAATGGTGGGCGGGTCGCTGCCGATCGGCGCGGTGACCGACCGCACGATCGACGGTCCCGGTGGCCCACTGACCCTGCGCTTCTACACGCCTCGCGGGCTCACCGGTGCCAGCCCGGCGTTGGTGTTCTTCCACGGTGGTGGCTGGATCTACGGCAACTTGGAGAGCCACGACGCGATGTGCCGATTCCTCGCCGAGGAGGCCCAGGTGCGGGTCGTCGCGGTCGACTACCGGCTGGCTCCCGAGGCGCCATTCCCCGCCGCCTTCGAGGACTCGTGGGCTGCGTGGACGTGGATCGCCCAGCACGCCAAGGGCATCGGCATCGATCCGGACCGCATCGCGGTGGGTGGCGACAGCGCCGGCGGCAACCTCGCGACGATCGTCGCGCAGCATGCGATCGGTGACGAGATCGCGCCAGCGTTCCAGCTGTTGATCTACCCCGCGACGGACTTCCTCGGCAACAGCGAGAGCCGCAAGACCTTCGCCGAGGGGTTCTATCTCACCAAGGTCTTCATGGATCTTGCCGAGGACAGCTACCTGGTCGGCGACGAGGACCGGACCGAGGCGCGCTTGTCACCGCTGCACCAGGACGTCGCGGGCATCGCGCCGGCCTACATCGTGACGGCTGGCTTCGATCCACTTCTGGACGAAGGCAAGGCGTACGCCGACAAGATCCGCGCGGCCGGGGTCTCGGTCGAGTACAGGTGCGAGGAAGGCCTGATCCACTCGTTCGCGAACATGGTCGCCACCGGAACCGCGGCCCCTCGCGCGATGCGACGAGCCGCAGCAGCCCTGCAGCGCAACCTCTCCTGACCCGTCGATGCGTCCGGTTCACAGGGAGTAGAGGACGTCCTTCTTGTGGTCGTGGAAGCCGAGACGGCGGTAGACCGCGAGGGCCGGGGCGTTGTCCCCCTCGACGTACAGGTCGACGGTGGAGAGGTCGCGCTCGAACAGGTGACGCAGGCCTCGCGCGGTGAGCGCGGTCCCCAGTCCACCGCCCTGGGCATCAGGGTCGATGCCGACGACATAGACCTCGCCGATGCCGTGCTCGACCTTGGTCCAGTGAAATCCGGCGACCTGTCCTTCGAATTCGGCGATGAACAACCCGGCCGGGTCGAACCACGATGACGAGGTCCGTCGATCGAAGTCGGTCCGGTCCATCGCACCCTGCTCGGGGTGGTCGGCAAAGGCGCGCGCGTTGACAGCGATGACGGCCGCGGCGTCGTCCGGTGTGTATGTGCGAAGGGTGACGCCGTTCGGCACCTGCTCGTCGGCGGGAGGGCCGTGGAACGTCAGCCGCAACACCAACAGGGTGCGCTTGACCTCCAGTCCGGTCGATGCCGCGAGAGCCTGCGCGCCGGGCAGGTCACCGTGCGCCCAGAATTGCTCCTCGCCGTCGGCCAGGAGCTCGTCGAGAATGCGTCGTCCCCGCCCCGCGCGGCGCCGATTGGGATCGACCACCACCTCGACCGGCGCATCCCCCACGGCGTACGCCGCGGCGGCGATCCTGCCGTCCGGTTCGGATTGCTGCACGATGACGCGGGCCCGTGCCCCTTCGCGGAGCGCGAAGATGCTGGCCTCGTTGAAGGGTGCG